>JAUVWD010000073.1 GCA_030604285.1 Chloroflexota bacterium | reverse complement strand
GGAATACGCCAGTTTTATCGTGAACACCACGTTCATAGTTATCCTCTTTACCTTGCTGGCACAGGCGACTACTGCGGGACCCCTTGCCAGAAAACTGAAACTTGGTGGATAGTCTGCTCAGTTATCGTACTTCGTGCATCGGACTTGGTATATCGAGTTGTGACCCGCCTTATAGAGAGTGGACAAATAGTCCTAGCCCGAATTGAAGACAAAACGACACCGTCTGGGCTATGATATAAGCGGGGAATATCTCGGGTTGGGAGGGAGACAGACCAGGACCTTTACTCGTGTCCAGCGCCCGTGCCCTGCTTGATCTCATGGGCAAAGAGAACACGCCACCCTATAGGATGTTAGCCCTGACTATCGCGGGAGGCAAGAATGACAAAAGCTAATAGGAAGAGAGACTCCGAAATCATAGTTATGCACCCCTCATGGCTCAATTACTCCGGACATGTCTTTTTGCTCATAGTCTTTGTAGCTGGTGCCATCGTATGTTTCCTTAATGAACGCGAAGTCCTAACAGTCGTAGGTGGCATCCTAATGCTTATCGCGGTTATTATTCTTATTCACGCTGTTTTGAGAAGATTGTCACGTAGGTATACTATTACCTCTGATGCCGTGAGTTCAAGAGTAGGTATTGGTGGTAGGAGTGAGAAGGAAATCAGAATAAGTGATATTCGCCAGGTAGAAGTGAGGCAAGGTATGTGGCAGCGAATCTTTGGTCTTGGGAACGTACTCTTTGCTTCGGCTGCTACTGGTGGGATAGAAGTCACATTCGAAGGAGTCAGGAACCCTACGGGAGTAAAGACTAAGGTTAATGCGCTACGGGATGCCCTGGCCGTAGCGGACAAAAAGAGATGCCCACAATGTGGTGAATTCATTTGGAAAGATGCGAAGGTATGCCCGCACTGCCATCTGACCTTCGCATCTGAACAAGAGGGACAGTGATGCCCAAATCCGTGAGTACAGACTCTTTCTTGTCATTGCGAGCGAAGCATGGCAATCTCAAACACAATCCATCCCTTATCCGGGATTGCTTCGGCACTTCGTGCTTCGCAACGACAGCGAAAATCCATTGGTGAATCCAAACAAAGGAAAGACAATCTCGGAGGTGAGCCTCTTGAACCTAGCTTCGCGGATCGAGGTGACAAATTATCACAGCAAACCGTTGACCCGGTATCATGCGACATCGGCTTTGGGTTCCACCTCACTCAGCCGAAATAAGGAGGTTTTTATTGAAGCTACAGGGCAAGGTTCACAAATTCGGCGCCAACATTAATACAGACGTTATTATCCCGGCACGCTACCTTAATGTTTCTGAGCCTGGCGAGCTGGCAAGGCACTGTATGGAGGACATAGACGCTGAATTCATAACCAAGGTTGAGCCTGGAGACATTATAGTGGCGGCGACTAATTTTGGCTGTGGTTCCTCTCGGGAGCATGCCCCTCTGGCAATAAAGGCCTCGGGCATTTCCTGCGTTATCGCCCAGAGCTTTGCCCGCATATTCTTTCGCAATGCTATTAATATCGGCTTGCCTCTCCTGGAGTGCGCTGAAGCGACAAATGAAACAGAAGCTGGCGATATTCTGGAAGTTGACTTGTCCCGCGGTGAAATTGACAATGTTTCCAAGCTGAAGAGGTTCACCGCCAAACCGTATCCTGAATTCATGATGGGAATCATAGCCTCCGGAGGGTTGATTGAGTATACTAAGAACAGGTTGTCCAACAGGTCACCCTGAGCCCAAGCGAAGGAGAGACTGCTCGCGTGTAGTTCAGAATCGGGTGCAGCGACAATCGGGGTAGATAAATGGAATTTGACATTGCAGTGTTACCCGGTGACGGCATTGGCCCTGAGGTTACAACTGAGGCAGTAAAGGTCTTGCAAGCTGTAGGGGAAAGGTTTGGGCATAGATTTGATTTGCATAAAGGCTTGCTGGGCGGCTGCGCCATAGATGCCTCGGGCACAGCTCTTAGCCAGGAAACACTGGATATGTGTAAACAGTGTGATGCTGTATTGCTCGGTGCAGTGGGTGGACCGAAATGGGATGACCCTCAAGCTAAAGTCCGCCCAGAGGACGGACTTCTAGGCTTGAGAAAAGGGCTAGGCTTGTTTGCCAATTTGCGCCCGGTAAAGGTTTTACCTATGCTGGTTGATTCTACCTCCCTCAAACCAGAAGTAATTAAAGGGGTTGATTTGCTGGTAGTGAGAGAGCTCACTGGAGGACTTTATTTTGGTCAGCCCAAGGAGCAGTGGCAGACGCCACAGGGAAGGCAGGTTGTTGATACCTTAGCTTATTCCGAGGCAGAGATCCAGCGCATATTAAGAGTTGGTTTTGAGTTGGCGCGGGCTCGCCGCAAGAAACTGACTTCGGTGGACAAAGCTAATGTCCTTGAGTCATCGCGTTTATGGAGGCAAATCGCTACGGAAATGTCTACCGATTACCCCGATGTTGAGCTACAGCATATGTTAGTTGATGCTTGCGCTATGCGACTCATCCAGCGCCCCGCCGAATTTGATGTCTTGGTCACTGAGAATATGTTCGGAGACATTCTCACCGATGAAGCCTCGATGTTAGCTGGATCCATGGGCATGTTGCCCTCAGCTAGTTTGGCAGGAATTCCCAACGGGAGAACCTTCGGCATGTATGAGCCAATCCATGGCAGTGCTCCGAGTCGGGCGGGGCAAAACTTAGCCAATCCTATCGCCACCATCTTGAGCGTAGCCATGATGCTTCGGTACTCCTTTGAACTAGAGGCTGAAGCCCAGGCCATAGAAAATGCCTTTCTTGCCACACTAGAACAAGGCTACAGAACTTACGATATAATGTCGGAAGGCAAAATCAAGTTGGGGACGAAGGAGATGGGGGAATTGATTGTCCAAAGAATAAAAAGTTAGAGGAGCTTTCGATGTTCAAAGTGCAGCTTTACGACACAACTCTGAGAGACGGCGCTCAGCAGGAAGGGATTTCCTTTTCAGTTGAAGACAAGCTCAAGATTGCCGCTAAATTGGATGAGCTGGGCATTGATTTCATTGAAGGTGGTTGGCCCGGCTCTAACCCTAAGGATATTGAATTCTTCGCCAAAGCACCTGGCCTAAACCTAGCTCATTCTATCATAGTGGCTTTTGGCAGCACCAGGCGCTCAGGTTCTAAGGCAGAAGAAGACGCCAACCTCCAAGCCCTGTTGGAAAGCAAGACCAAGGTAGTTACCATTGTGGGCAAGAGCTGGGATAAGCAGGTGACTCAGGTTCTAGAGACTACATTGGAGGATAACCTTGACATGATCACAGACTCTATAAGTTATCTTAAGTCAAAAGGGTTAAGGGTCTTCTTCGATGCAGAGCACTTTTTCGATGGCTACAAAGTAAACCCTGAATATAGCCTTGAGGTAATTAAGCGTGCTGTCAAAGCTGGTGCCGAATGCGTAGTGCCTTGCGATACTAATGGTGGCACTTTGCCTCAGCAAATAGCAGAAGCTATTAGAGCGGTTCAGAAGGTGACTTCTGTCCCCTTGGGCATTCATGCTCACAATGACTCTGAGCTTGCCGTGGCTAACTCCTTGGCCGCTGTTCAGGCAGGCGTCAGTCAAATCCAGGGAACCATCAATGGCTATGGCGAACGCTGTGGCAACGCTAACCTCTGCTCCATCATTCCCACCCTGAAACTGAAAATGGGCTTTGATTGTGTTACCAAGGAGCAGCTAAGCAAACTCAGCGATATTTCCCGTTACGTATCCGAGATAGCCAACTTGCCTCCCTATAGCTGGCTTCCCTATGTAGGGATTAATGCCTTTGCCCACAAAGCTGGGCTCCACGTGTCTGGCTTAGCCAAGTGGGAAGATAGCTACCAACATATCCCCCCGGACCTGGTAGGCAATCGCCCGCACGTTACCGTTTCTGAGCTTTCAGGGAAGTCAAACGTAATTTATAAAGCCAAAGAGCGGGGCTTACCGATTCCAAAAGGCAGTGAAATCAAAAAGGTGCTAGAGCAAATAAAGCTATTAGAAAACCAGGGCTTCCAATATGATAGCGCCGAAGCGTCATTTGACCTTTTACTTCGGCGTGCCCAAGCTGACTACAGGCCGCCATTTGAGCTAGTCGATTTCATGGTAGTAGTGGAGAGACGTCGCCGCCCCCCAAGCAGTGGCGATCAAGAAGAGCCATTATCGGAAGCCATTGTTAAAGTGAAGGTAGACGATAAGATAGTCCATACCGCTGCCGAGGGAGACGGACCGGTCAATGCTCTTGACCAGGCTCTACGTAAAGCCTTGATTCAATTCTATCCTGATTTGGCTGCTGTAACTCTTACCGATTACAAAGTCCGCATCCTTGAGGAAACTGCTGGCACTGCTTCCCAGGTGCGAGTGCTTATTGAATCCGGCGATGGCCAGGAGCATTGGAGGACTGTCGGCAGCTCAACCAACATCATCGAAGCAAGCTGGCTAGCTTTGGCCGATAGCATAGAATACTGGCTGCTAAAGCACGCGACCAAAGCGAAAAGGTGATCAGCTTCAAGCGCGCCCATCGCTGCTGCAAACTGCATGGCGGCAGAAAGTAGTCAGCCAAGACAGGTGAAGGGCATGAAAATGGGTT
>JAUVWD010000096.1 GCA_030604285.1 Chloroflexota bacterium | reverse complement strand
GGCACAAGGTGTTCTCTTGGGAATAACAAGGGCTTCCTTGAGTAGCCAGAGCTGGCTAGCTGCGGCTTCTTTCCAGGAAACCGCTCACGTCCTTGTGGACGCAGCAATCAAAGGTAGTACTGATAGACTTCGTGGCCTTAAAGAGAATGTCATCCTTGGTAAACTCATCCCAGCGCAAATTCTAGAAAGGGAGACCGAAGAAGAGAGTCTGCAACCAGATCAACCAGATCAATCAGAATTAACCGTTCCTTAGCTATGGCTGCAAGGAAACAAAATGATAGAGTGCCAATCACATCAGGTACGCCTATCAGTGAGGATGTCCCGCTTGATTATAGTCTTCGCCCCAGATCTCTTAGGGAGTTCATAGGTCAAGCCAAAGTCAAAGATAACCTCAAAATAGCTATTGCTGCTGCCGAGAAAAGGGGAGAGCCTTTGGATCACACCCTACTTTATGGGCCTCCTGGCTTGGGCAAAACTACGCTTGCCTATATTATCGCTGCTGAGATGGGGGTCAACATCAAGGTTAGTTCGGGACCAGCAATAGAGCGCCCTGGAGACTTAGCAGCTATACTTACTAGCCTTCGCGAAGGTGATATCCTCTTTCTTGACGAGATCCACCGGCTTGGCCATACGATCGAGGAGAAGCTCTACCCTGCGATGGAGGATTTCGTTTTTGATATCTTCCTGGGCAAGGGAGCAGGGGCTAGAAGCCTTAGACTGAATCTGCCCCATTTTACTTTGATTGGAGCCACAACGCGCTTTGCTCTTTTGAGCCCTCCACTTCGAGATAGATTTGGGGCAGTATATCACCTTGATTTTTATGATCAAACAGCGATAGAGACAATCCTAGAACGATCCGCAGCTATTATCAGAGTGCGAGTGGAAGGGAATAGCCTCTTTCAGATTGCTAAACGCGCTCGGGGTACCCCAAGGGTAGCCAACCGCCTCATTAAGCGAATTCGGGATTATGCCCAAGTTATGGCAAACGGAGTGATTACTGAGCCCACAGCCCTAGAAGCGCTGTCCAAGCTCGAGGTAGATTCTATAGGCTTAGATGGTGTGGACCACAAGCTATTGCAAGCCATAATCGAGAAATTTGATGGGGGGCCTGTAGGTTTGGATACCATCGCTGCTTCTATTAATGAAGATGCTGACACTATTACGGGCGTCTATGAACCATATCTCCTTCAACTAGGCTTCCTGGAGCGCACACCTCGTGGTAGGGTGGTTACTAGACTTGCTTATGAGCATCTAGGCTTACGTTATGAAAAGCACTATCAGGATCACCTAAGCTTATGGAATCAGAAGTAGCGAATGAACACAAAGCCCAAAGACATTAGTGAAACTTATATTGCAACCATGCTGGACTAACCACAGCGCAGAGCGACAAAGTTAATATTAACCATCCGTACAAATTGATGTTTTCTCCAGTTGCCGAAGTTACGGAAGTCAGAATCACAATTGGTGGAATCAATAGGACAGCCGTCTTGCACCATCGTTGCCTTAAGCGCACGGAGCCAATAGTTGCCGCAGCTAGAGCAAGGAAACTGGCAATTACCCCAGGAAGAGCTTCTTGCAATTGCCCTAGTCCTATACCGTTTGTGAAGAATTCGCCTCCCGTGCCCAGCGATAATAACCAACTGAGCACCACAGGAACAGGAGCTAGCATCAGCGATACATAAAGCCAGTCACGGCTTGCCGTTTGCTTCACAATATAAATAAGCGTAAACAGGGCTAGTGGGATATAGACAACTGCAACCAGCCAAGTCCAGCCTTGAAGCAGGTAAACTAGCAAAATGCCGCCAACAATTACTGGTAGAAGATAGTATCCTAGCCAAGGGAAAAACCATATTGGCTTTTCATGACACCATCCGTAAACAACGACGCTTGCGCTTGCTATCAATACGATTGATACGAAAGCGATGTTTTGCCAGTAATACGAAGTGAAAAGCGATGCTACTAAAAGGTGAGGCAAGGCAGCAAAAAATGCCTCTTGCCAGCTTCCTTGACTGTGTATATAGTACATTTGCTGGGCAACAAACTGCGAGGAGCCAAGAGAATCCGTAGCGACTTTGAATGCCTCCTCTTCGCTGAGTCCACTTTCCTTTAACTCCTGAGTTCTATCTTCAAGGTGAGCACGTAGTTCTCGAGATACACTGGCCCTTATCTTGGAATCAACCTTGAGGCAATTTTCAAAATTATCCAAGTAGTCGCTTAGTTTGTCTGCCATTCCGGTGCTAGGTCATTTCTAGCTGTATAATCGATTGAACCGCGGTGGAGAAATCCCGCCACACAGCTAACCTTCTAGCCAATGCTTGCTGTCCCTTCTTGGTTATATAGTAATATCGCCTTTCTTGCCCATTAGGCAGCTTTTGCCACCTGCCCTTGATAAGTTCACCTCTCTCCAACCGATGGAGGGCGGGATAAAGAGTTCCTTCTTTAAATTGGAAATATCCGTTACTCCGTTTCTTCAGCTCTTTTATGATTTGGTAACCATATGTGGGCTCGCAATTAATTACGTAAAGCAGCAAAGGATCAGTGTTTCCTTTGAGCAGTTCACGACCGTAATTCACTTGCATTACGCCACCAGGGTTCTGAATCTCCGTTTACCGTAGCACAGCCTAGCTTGACAGTCAACAAGGTCATCCTTGTGACTTCACACAAGATTGCCAAGACGACAAGTGGGGGTTAAAATATTATGCACTTAGCTTGAATTAAGATGTTAGATAGGATGAAAGACTACGACTGTGTTCTAGGTACCTAAACAGCAAGGCCGGAAAAGGATTCATACTGTGAAATCGCGCTTGCCCAACAGCAGCCTGGGAGCAACGTCGAGAAGAAAATCCAATACCAGGGAAGCAAAGCAAGGAAAACGCTTGTAGTCAAAGTGGCGGCAGGAGTTACAGAGGATACAAAAATAACGCTAAGGGGGACGAGTCTGGAGGGAAATCATCCCGGCGACCTCTACTTTATCCCAAGAATCAAAGCTGAGAGATTATGGGTGTCTTTGAAGATTTTATCGCTGTAGTCAACAAGACGGAAACCATGCAAGCCCTTCTCAAGAGCTTAGAAGAGGAGCCGGCTAGGCTTTTGGGTAGCATTTGCAAAGAATATGAATCAACCGGCAAACC
Organism: Chloroflexota bacterium; assembly: GCA_030604285.1. GTDB lineage: Bacteria > Chloroflexota > Dehalococcoidia > GIF9 > AB-539-J10 > JADFUX01. Next base: position 391 of record JAUVWD010000096.1, on the reverse strand, counting down.
GGTACCTGATCACCATCTTAATTTGAGTGGATACTTTGGTGAAGCAATACTCAGAGCACTCGTGTCCGCAGACTTGATTACTAAGAATCCGGGAGATAGATTCGCCCTTTACAGTTACGAGCCGACAGAAGCCGGGACTAATTATTATAAAGACATACTTGCCGACAAGAAGATCTAGATACTTTATCCTCAGTTGTACAGATTGATCGACAGCCACGCTCATCTGGACGAATTAGAGAATCGTGATTTGATGCTTGAAGAAGCTAAGGAAAATGGCATCATTGCCATAGTAGCTGTGGGTTCGAACCTGGAGTCAAATGTGAAGACACTAGAAATTGCGCAAAGATATTATACTTTTGTCTATCCAGCTTTAGGCTTGCATCCTTGGCAG
>JAUVWD010000046.1 GCA_030604285.1 Chloroflexota bacterium | reverse complement strand
GAGAAGCCGGTGTATCTCGGGGGTCACTTCGATGGTCGATGCCATGAGTTTAGGCTTTTGGGTAACAAAGCTTGGCAATTCCAGAAGAAATGACGGGTTGCCCTTGGTGGTGATGAAAAACGAGACCCCGTAGTCCATCAAGAGCCTTATCAGCCTTTTCACCTCCTCCTTCAACTCAGGTATATCCTGGCAAGGGTCGGAGACATTGGATAAGGAGATCAGCGGACATGAGGTCAGCTTCTTGAGGTCTCTCCCCACCAGTTCAGGAAGATTGCTATAGACTAGAGTATCCTCAGAGTAGTTGGAGTAGATGGCTTCCCTGGCATAGCAGTAGATACAACTGTGCAGGCATTGGTTTGGTCCAGGCGGCGTGACATTGATAATCCAGCAGTGGAAGCACTTACGCTCCGGGCTGGAATAGGGGAAATCGTGGAAAGTTGAGCCCTTCTTGGCGATTAACCTGATTGACACAACTGTATTCTATCATTCCTTTGAGTCTCCTGAAGAAAATGGCATAATCCATGAACTTTTGCCGTGAAAATAGCGTTTTATATTAGCGAAAGGAGGAAAGAGAGATGAAGAGAAAGAAGTCGATTCTATTGGTAACCACTGTTTGTGCGATAGCGCTGTTGGTAATAACGGTGGTGCCAGCGGTCGCCGCCCCACCCAAAGCTCCCAAAGCCCAGTTTGCTGCGGTGCTAGAGCAGTTAACCGAGGAAGGAGTGATAAACTCTGAGCAAGCTGAGGCGATTATGGAGAGATCCGAACCTGTATTTGGCATGATCGGGATGATGAACCATCCCTATCAGCAACGAGTCAAAGAGTTGGCGGTTTCTCGGTCAAGACCTATCTTGATGAGAATCAGTCAAGCGCTTGGCATGGAAGACAAGGAGCTAGTTCAACAGTTGAGAGAGGGCAGGACGGTAGCAGAAATTGCTGAGGAGCAAGGGATACCCACCCACCTAGTGGTGCAGGAGCTGCTGATACCTGTAGAGGAAGCCTTGGATAGAGCTCTTGCTGACGGTAGGCTCAGTCAGGAGCAGGCGAGGGAAAAGCTCAGCAGTGCGGAAGTCACGGTAAGCAAGATGGTGCAGGAAGCCACCTTTGAGGACATAGTCAGGCACGAAGTCAAGAAAATCGTAGAGAGGGACAAAAGAGCAAGGCAAACCAAGTTGTTGCTGCATCAGGTATGCCAGATTGTGAATTTGGATCACATGGGGATGTTGGCGGAACTAAAAGAGGGCAAGAAAATAGCGGAGATTGCTGAAAAGCAGGGCATCAGCCGGAGTGAGCTATTGGAGGCGCTAATGGATCGTGCCCAGGATAGGCTGAATAAGGCGGTAAGCGCGGGCAAGCTCGATGAGGAGAAAGCAGAGGAAATCATGCAGAACGTCGGAGACAGGCTCGCCATGTTCGTAGATAGTTTTCCACCTGAAAAGTAATAGGCAAGCCCAACAGTCTTTCACCACTCCCGAAAGCGAGGGCGTGGTGACGGGGCATTATCAAAGTGAATTTCCACCCTCATCCTATCCCGCTCGCCAACACCGGGGGGGATAATAACAGGCAAGTCGGAGAATCGCAATTGGATTTAATCCAGCAGTGGCAAAGGGGTGACTCCAGCGCCTTTGAGGCACTTTTTCACCACTCCAAGGATATGGTGTTTAGAACTGCTTTGTTGATGGTTGGCGATCCGCGTCAAGCTGAAGACATGCTTCAGGAAGCATTTGTTAAGGTCTACAAGTCCAAGGACAAATTCGAGGGCGATGAGACCAGTTTTAGACGATGGCTATGTCGCATAACAATTAACGTGTGTATTGACAGCCACCGAAGGAAGGCCCCGCCATTGTTCTCTCTCGAGGAAATGGGTGGAGATGGTTTTGAACCAGCAGAGCCGGGTTCCACTCGCGCCAGATTTGAGGAGAGGGATGCGATCTGGCAGGCAATGAGGTCTCTAGATGGCAAACATCGCTCGGTGGTGGTTCTCAGGTATTTTCATGAATTGCCCTACCAAGAAATCTCGCAGATTTTGGACATACCCGTTGGAACAGTCAAATCCAGGCTTAACACTGCTATCAGAACCTTGCACAGGGTATTGGTAAATGAAGAACGGAAACGGCTTCCATGAACATCCCCGGATTTTCAGGAAAAAGGAGGTGACATAGTGGACTGTAAAGATGCAGGTGAATTGCTTGTATCCTATCTAGACGGCGAACTCAGTACGGGGGGAAAAGAAGCCGTTGAGCTTCATTTATCCACTTGCCACAGCTGCCGCAAGGAGCTAGAGGCTCTATCTGCTACTCAAAATAGGATGGTTCACAGCTTCCAAGTGGCAGCAAGCAAAGCTCCTTCACCTGAGGCATGGGCAAGGCTGCAGCAGCGGCTCGCGGCTCAGGAGCAATCTAAGCTTGCAATCCTGCGTCAAGCAAAATCAAAGGCGAAACCGAGAATACATATCATAAGACAGGGCTTGGTTTCACAGCAACCCGCATGGAAGCCCGCTGTGGTTGCTTTGCTGGTGGCAGCTTTGGTCGCCGCACTCGCCCTGGTGATTTCACCATATGTTGGTCAATCGCCCGAGGTACTGGCGGCGGAGATTGCCCAAAATGACCCACAGGTTCAGGAGCTGCTGCCAGAGGGGACCGTTATAAGGGTGGTAAAAGCAATAAGGCCTGTGGAGCGAGGCATTTTCAATGTTTTGTTTCTCATTCCTGGTGAATCTATTTGGGGAGAGAACCATGGAGATAGCGCGGTGCTGATAGATGCGTTGGTGGATGTGCGTGAGAAAAAAGTCGTTGCGGCGAGGGCGCTTAAAGTTGAGGCAGCCCATGTTACGCCGTTAACTCGAATAGAGAAAGACAAGGCCGTTGAGATAGCTAGCGCTGATCCTGAGGTGCAAGATATTCTCGTGACTGGGGCTGAGATACGTAAAGTGATACCTCTTCCCTTCTTCCAACCATCTGATGACACTTTGACTATCACTGTTGCAGGGGTAGTGCTAGCAACCACTCCGATAGACTTCCAGGCTAGTGTGGGGAGGTGGATAGTGGAGGTCGATCTTGTTGAAGAAAGGGTAATAAATATCGTGGGGTACCCCTTGAGATAGATTGTACTCAGACTCGTCAGCCAGTTGGGCGATAAGGGCGCTCCTCGAGGAGCGCCCTTGCGGTTAGTTTCACTTGATGGCCCAACCCCTTCATTTTTCGTTATACTTATGGGCATGAATGGTATCTTGCTTGTGGATAAGCCAAAGGGACTCACTTCATCCAGAGTGGTAGGACTGATAAGAAGGCAGTTTAAGGTGAAGGTTGGCCATACAGGAACGCTCGATCCCATAGCTACCGGCCTATTAATTATCCTCACCGGGAAACGTACCAAGGAGGCCTCTCTGTTTCTCCAATTAGACAAAGCCTACGAGGTTAAAATCATTCTGGGTTTAGAGACCGATACCTTTGATTCCGAAGGCAGAGTTTTGCGCCAAAGCGATAGACAGATAACCAGGGAAGAACTGGAAAGGGTGTTAAGCGAGTTTCATGGGGACATTTGGCAAGTCCCTCCTCCGTTTTCCGCCAAAAAACTGGAAGGCCGGAAGGCCTACGAACTGGCCAGGAAAGGTGTAAGTGTACATATACCACCTAAGAAAGTGAGCATCTATTCCTTGGAACTTAGAGCGTTCCAGTTTCCTTACTTCACCCTGAGTTGTGATGTATCATCAGGATTTTATGTTAGAAGCCTTGCTCACGACATTGGGCAGAGACTGGCGGTTGGCGCCACGGTAGTCGAGGTTCGTCGCACCAGGGTTGGTCCTCACCTTGTAGGACAGGCCAAGAGTCTGGAAGAGATTCTAGGCCACAAGGTCTAAACCTTTTCATCACCTTTCCGTTATTGATATTTAGAGACACAAAATGAAGCAAGTGTTTAGAGTTTTGCTGTTACCCGTTTGTCTTGGTTTGGTCGCTATGCCTTTGGCACAGGTGGCTCTGGCCGATAGAGGGATGGTGCCTATAGGCGACGTCTCAGTGTATGGACCGGGACAAAAGGCAATCATTGCCTGGAATGGCGATGAAGAGATAATGATACTATCCACTGATGTTAGCGCCAGTGGCGATAGCCAGGTTTTGGAGATCTTACCCCTGCCTTCTGAGCCCAAAGTAGAAAAAGGCGACTTCGCTTCCTTTGAGCAGGTCAACAAGCTGATCGAGGAGCATTTCCCCAGGCACTGGTGGGATGGGTTTAGGAAGGGTATGTTAAGTCCAGGAGAAGGGGTGGAGATAATCTTTCATGAGAAGATTGGCGCTCATGATATTACTGTGGTCAAAGCTGCTGATGCTCCTGAGCTTGTCCTGTGGGCCGAGAACTTTCTTGAAGATGCTGGCATCGAACACGAGATTTCCTCACCCAAACTTGAATCGTTAGTCAGTGATTACATAGCCCGAGACATAGATTACTTCGTTTTCGACCTTATCGAAGTGACTTCAGAGCCAAAAAGCATTGAGCCTATTGTGTACCGGTTCGATTCTGATTTCCTTTATTATCCACTTAAGATATCCACATTGGCCGAAGGCTGGACGGACATTAACTTATTCTTGCTTACACCAGAGCCAGCAAATTTGCATTGGCTGCCACGGGGAAGCGAATTACCACATGGGCTGCAGATGGGTAAGTTCTATGGCACACATGGCGCTCCGCCTATTCAGTTCAAGCTAACCAAAGAGGAGTTAGCTTCCATAGATAAGGACGTAGCCGCCCTTCTTGAAGGTGACGTTTGGCTTACCGCCGTGGCCTATCACGGGGATTTGGCTGGTCTGACCAGGGATTTAATAATAGGCTGGATTTCGCCGGATGCAAAGCTAGTTTTTGATTGCTGTCAAGGCCGATGCGCTTCCGAGCAGGAATCACAGGCTGTCATAGGGACTTTCAGCAATACGATAGTTGCCTATGGACTAGCCATTACCCCTACTCCCTGCTATGAGCTTACGGCGGAGCTGATTATACCTCCTACATTTGCCTACCCACCAACTGTGATTATCGATGTCACGTCGCAGGAGAAGCCAGGTTTCTGCATTGAGTGTCTAGGAGAGGTGCTGTTTCGAGCTAAGATTGCCGACTTGGTCCCGGGGCTTTATGACATTGTCGTCCAATACCAAGGCAAGGTCATTGGTCGGGAAAGAGTCTTTTTGCCTCTTTCCAGCATATCTCAATACTTTGAGCTTCCTTCCCAAGCTACTTTAGAAGCCCATGCACCCGAAGGGGCACTTGAGGTTTACGTTAGAAATGGGTCCGAAATCGAGGCGCTGGATCCAGACACAGTTGTCAAAGCCAAGCTCAAGGGGAGTGACATGAAGCTTCACCCAGCCTACCTACAATTTAATGAAGCTACTAGAGAGATGATGGTCGAGATCAACGATGTGCTCGCAATAGTCAAAGTCTCTCCAAACTGTCAACTCAAAATTCAGGACTCTCGACTTTTCCTGGATACCGAGTACCGTCTGCTGCCAGTGTCGGTGATGCCACAGCAAGCAGCAGCCAGCCTTGAAGTTGAGCCTCGTAGTATTGAGCTTAAGGTGATTGATGACAAGGCGGTGTATGAAATTCAAGGCGTAACCCACAAAGAGTTATTGGGATTCGTATCCAGGGAGATGAGGATAGAGGGACAGGTAGATGCTGCCACAGGAGAGGTAGTGAAAAGGGAACTACCATTGCTGAGTCAATCTCTGCTGGCAAAGGCATATACCTGGCTCAAGACTCTCTCTGTGATAGGTAAACCTTTGATGAACCTTTTATGACTTGCTTCGTCGTTAATTGCGTAGGGTATTGAGCTGTCGCCCTGAACGAAGTGAAGGGTCTGTAGATTCTTCGCTCCGCTCAGAATGGCATGGAAGGTAATCAAATGATTCATATTGCAGGTCAAGTGATGAAGCTTCTACGGATGCTGAAAACCGTGATAACCGCCAGAGGCCTGGAAGTGCTGCTCTTGGGCAAGGAGGTTACTATGCCCGATGGTGCTAGCTTAGGGGCAGTCACCGCTATCAAGAAAGAATTATCGCAAGACAAGATATGGATGGTAATTGATAGTCTGGGTCAGAAGAGGATAATACCTGTTGAAGAGGTCGCAAATGTTGCTGATAAGGTGGTACTTTTTGGTGATTTGCCACTAGCTAGCCTAGCAGCGGATGGCGACACAAGTAGTTCCTAGCTCAGGGATGACCCAGTTAACACAGGAGGCAAGATGAACATTGTAAGACTTTTGACTTCTTTTCTACTGGTTGGCACCTTTGTAGCCAGTGGCTGTGCACCTACTACCACATCCTCTAAGTTCACCATACCTTCGGT
>JAUVWD010000040.1 GCA_030604285.1 Chloroflexota bacterium | reverse complement strand
CAGTGAGTGCCGTGAGAGGAGCCGACAGCTTTAGCCGGCTATCACAAATCTACTATAGGTCAGGAGTGCTGATATGAGCGACATTCAGGAAAGGCTGCAGATTCTGCTTGATTATTGGATTAAACATAACCAAGAACATGAGCAAGAGTTCCGCGAATGGGCGGATAAAGGCGCCTCTCTGTCTGGTGGGGTAGGGCGGCAGCTACAGGAGGCAGCCGCCAAGATGGCTGACGCCACTAATTGTCTGGAGAAAGCACGAGAAGCCTTAACATAGAATATGGGGAGGAGCTAAGATGTGCCTTGCTAAAGTCTATGAAGCTACAAAAGGCGATGAGCCAATTCTTGAGGATATCGCACACATGATCATTGATGGCGACCGGGTGGAGGTAGAAACACTCTTTGGGGAAAAGAAGGTTTTCCAAGGCAGAGTGCGTCAGGTAGATTTCCTGAACTCTACGGTACAATTGGAAGAAGACTGAATTCTTGCCATCGTTGCAATTGACTGCAAACGCCCGCGGCATTCAAAAGAGGCAAAAAGGTCAAGAAGCTGCCGTTATTCATCGCCTATCTCCAACTCTAGGCTAATATCCAAAGCCCTGGCTGAATGGGTAAGGGCGCCAACCGAAATGAAATCAACGCCTGTTTCAGCTACTGCTTGGACTTTGTCCAGAGTGATTCCTCCGGAGGCTTCAATTAGAGCACGACCCTGAATAGCTTTTACTGCTTGACGCATATCGGCAAGGCTCATGTTGTCAAGCATGATAATGTCAGCTCCAGCCTCAGCAGCTTCCACAGCTTCCTGCACACTCCTTACTTCCACCTCAATTTGAGTCTGCTTTGCTTCGAGGGTGCTTCGTCGCTGCCTGCCACGGCTTCGCCTCGCAGCTTCGGCTCCTCGCAATGACGACGGGGGCGCAGCGCGCAATGACAAAGGGGCATTCTCTCGAGCTTTGGCCACGATCTCCTTAATACTCAATCCACGGCTATCAAGAGCTATCAAATGATTATCCTTGATGAGTATGCCATCACCCAGATTCATACGGTGGTTTTCGCCACCACCAACCCTGACAGCATATTTCTCCAACAACCTCAAGCCTGGTGTAGTCTTCCTCGTATCCGTGATGCGCACTGGCAATCCTTCGACAGCTTGCACATAGCGATTTGTCTCTGAGGCAATGCCGCTTAACCGCTGCAGGAAATTCAGAGCCACTCTCTCTGCCTTGAGAATGCTGGCAATTTTTCCTTCCACCTTAGCCACTACATCCCCGGGTTTGACCTTAGACCCATCTCCCAGGAAAACATCGACCTTCGATTCCGGATCCACTCTACGAAACACTTTCTCAGCTATATCGACTCCGGCCAAAACACCTTTTTCCTTCACCACGATAGAGCCAGTCCCTCGATGGTCACCTGGTACTAGAGCTTCGGTGGTCACATCACCCCAGCCAAGATCTTCAGCTAAAGCCCGGTCAACAATCTCCTCAACTCTAGCTTCACTCGGCTCCATGGTCTTTCCTAAAGACAATGTGACGCTGCCACTCTGGCAAAGTGTGGGGGAAATCGGTACGGAAATGAGCACCACGACTTTCCTCACGAAGCAAGGCGGCCTCAGTCATGATCCTGCCACATAACACCAGGTCATTCAGTTCGCTGGAGGGGCGGTCAATGGGTTGAAGCAGAAACCGTTGCCAAGAACTCAAGATGCTTGCAGCCTCGCTCAAGCTTTCACCGGAACGAATAATCCCCACCTTATCCCACATAAGAGACTGCAATTCGGGCAGATTAGGGGCCGGCACGCTGGGTAACATTTCACGCTCAGGAAGGAAGTAAGGTTCTTCGCTGCCTCGGCGCCTTGCTTGCAGCTCCTCCTCGGAAGGACATCTCCGAGATTGCTGTGGCACGCTAGCCGTGACAGTCAGTTTTTGAATCATCTCGGTTCTCTCCACTACCCGTTTGCCAAAAACAACTGATTCAAGCAGCGAATTTGATGCCAGCCTGTTAGCGCCATGTACCCTGGTACAAGCGGTCTCGCCAGCAGCAAACAGCCCCGAGATATTGGTCTCACCGCACTCATTCACACTTACTCCTCCCATGAGATAGTGAGCCGCCGGGGCTACTGGAATGAGCCCTTCAGCAATATCCAAGCCATGCTCCCGACAAAAGCGATAGATATGGGGGAAACGCGTGGTAATTAACCTAGGTGGCAAATGGGTGACATCTAAGAAAACCCTATCGCTGTGGGTTTTCTTCATCTCGTAGACGATGCTGCGAGCTACTATATCCCTTGGTGCCAGCTCAGCTTCAGCAACATAATCTGGCATGAAGCGGTAGCCTTCCACATTTCTCAGTATGCCACCCTCTCCCCTTACCGCCTCAGTGATGAGGAAAGGTGCTACTCCGGGCAGACGAAGAACAGTGGGATGGAACTGGAAGAATTCCATATCACAGATTTCAGCACCAGCCTCAAAGGCCAGAGCGATGCCATCCCCAGTAACTACATCGGAGTTAGTTGTGTACTTGAACAACCGGCCAACGCCTCCGGTAGCTAGAATAAGGAATCGGCAGCTGTATTCTTCCATTGACCCGGCTCGGCAATCAAGCGCCTTCACCCCTTTTACCTTGTCGTTCTCAACCAAAATCTCAGTAGCCAAGCAATGCTCCAAAACCTCAATCGGACTGGAGCGCACCTGCTGACTCAAGGTGACCTCGATATGCTCGCCGGTAGCGTCCCCACCAGCGTGGATAACTCGTGGAACGCTATGGGCTGCTTCTCTAGTCAAAGTAATCTCGCCATTCAAGGTATCAAACGGAACACCAAGTCCAATTAGATCGGTAATACATTCGGCAGCTTCATTCACCAGAATGCGCACTGCCTCAGCATCGCATAAGCCGCCTCCGGCAGCCATGGTATCTTCAAAGTGAGACTCAGGGGAATCGCCTTTCCCTATGGGGGCAGCGATACCACCTTGAGCATACTTAGTGTTGCAATCATCTATGCTTCCTTTGGTCAAGATAAGAACGCTGCCTCGTTCTATGGCAAGCAAAGCGATATAGAGACCAGCAATGCCACTGCCAATTATGATGTAGTCGTAATAGCTCATCTCCTCCCCTCAAGCTATTTCAAGCATCCTATCAATAGCTTGCTTGGCCTTTGCCCTTATTTCCTCGGGAATAGTGACTACATTATTTCTCGCTTCCATGGTCTCGCCAAGTATCTCCAGGGTAGTTTTCTTCATGTCGGCACATAGCAGCTTATCGGAGATGAGATGGAATTCCTTCTCCTGATTCTCCTTCCTCAAGGGATGCAATATCCCCTCCTCCGTGCCAATGAGGAAGGTTTTGTGGTTGCTCTGTTCGGCATGGCGAAGCATCTGCGAGGTACTAAGAGCAGCATCAGCTAGGTCTATTACCTCGGCTCGACATTCGGGGTGAACCAGGACTTTGGCTTGAGGATAGCGCTGCCTAGCCAGCCTAACCTCTTCAGCAATTACGTTAGCGTGAACGCTACAGTAACCGGGATAGAGAATCACTCTCTTACTAGTTTTGGTGGAAACATAATGGCCCAAGTTTTGGTCAGGGACGAAGAGAATTTCCTCGCTGGGTACAGCCTCTACTATCTTCACTCCGTTGGCCGAAGTACAGCAAATATCGCTTTCCGCCTTGATCGCCGCCGTAGTATTCACATAAGCCACGACGGTAGCCTGAGGATATTTCCGTTTCCACTGCCTTAGACTCTCAACATCGATCATATCCGCCAAAGGACAGCCAGCGTCATGGTGAGACAAAAGCACTGTAGAAGTGGGATTAAGAATGGCTGCCGTTTCCGCCATAAAGCGAACGCCGCAGAACACAATCACCTCTGCTTTGGTTCCAACGCACTTCCGCGCCAGCTCCAGAGAATCGCCAGTAAAGTCAGCAAGCTCCTGAACCTCGAGGCGCTGATAGTTGTGAGCCAGGATGATCGCGTTAAGCTCCTCTCTTAGCTTAGCTATCTTTTCTTTGGCTTCTTGAGCTTGCTCACCTATGCCTGCTGCCGAATCCAAGCTACCTGCCCGTAGTGATTCCAGACAAATCTACTTCACTTGTTTGGCAACTACACTACTTTTGGCCACCCTGATTGTTGCCCCCGATTCAACCTTCAGAACTACAGTATCCTCGCTGACGCTTTCAACTTGCCCATAGATTCCGCTCGAGGTAATCACCTTCTCTCCAGACCTGATTCTCTCCAGTAGTTCTTGCTGCTCTTTCTGTCTCTTACGCTGCGGTCTTATCATAAGAAAATAGATCGCTGCAACCATCAAGACCAGGAAGAGAATCATCGGCGCTAGGCCTTCAAGCTGTTCCATTTACGTTCCTCCTTTCTGGGTAATTATCATCATCGATCTCACCCTGTAGCGCCCAAGGGCTGGTTTTCTCAATTCTAACTTTGACTAGTTGACCAAGGCGGTCAATATCATCTTCAAAGAAAACCAGCTTGTCGCTTCTACTGCGCCCGAACCATTTTCCTTTCTTCCTACCCTCCACCAGCACTTCCACTGGCATGCCGCAAAGCTGCGAGTTTATCCCGCCAGCTATAGCGGCTTGAAGCTGTTCCACCTTACTACGCCTCTCCCTTTTAACTTCCCTGGCGATATCGTCCTGGTATTCTCGCCAGGCAATTGTGCCGGGACGAGGACAGTAGGCAGCCACGTGAACAACGTCGAACTTCATTTCTTCAAGTAGAGAGCGGGTATTTTCAAATTGCTCCTCGGTTTCTCCAGGAAAGCCAACAATTACATCGGTGCTCAAAGATATTCGAGGAATACGACGCCTGGCAGCATGAACAAGCTCGCGATATTGCTCCACAGTATACCCTCGCCTCATAGCCTTTAATATATCATTGTCGCCCGCCTGCACGGGTAGCTCTAGATGCTCACAGACCTTTTCCAGGGAAGCCACGGCTTCAATGAGCTTTGGATTCATATCCTTAGGATGGTTCGTTAAGAAGCGAAGTCTGGCCAAGCCATTCATACTGTTTAGCCTGGCTAGCAAATCAGCCAGACCCGGTTGCTCAGGCAAATCATGTCCATAAGAGTCAACATTTTGCCCCAGCAAAGTCACCTGTTTCGCCCCTCCCTTCACCAACCCCTCCACTTCATGCACTATCTCTTCCAATGGGCGGCTCACCTCCCTGCCTCTCCGATATGGGACAATACAGTAGGAGCAGAAATTATCACAGCCTTGCATGATAGGAACGAGAGCGCAAGGCGAGGAATGCACAGGAAGATTCATCGTTTGTCCTGCACCAGAAATGTCCTGGCTTTCAATCCAACCAATCAACTCGGAATAAGCTCCCGGCCTAAAGAAGAAATCAACTTGTGGGAATTGCTTTGTTAATCCCTCGATACCAGAATTGACGAAACAGCCAGTGACCAAAATGGAAAGATTTCGGCGTTCCTTTTTCAAGCCCTTCAACAAGCCCAACGTGCCCAAAACCTTGTCCTCGGCGCTTTGCCTCACCACACAAGTATTAAGCACTATCAGGCTAGCTTCTCGAAAGGATCTCACAGCTTGGTAGCCAGTGGAGTCTAAATAGCCAGCTATCCGCTGCGACTCCGCTTTATTCATCTGGCAGCCAATGGTCCAGATAAGATAGCATTGCATAGTTGCTTTTCGCTAAAGTATGCTTGCCACACCGCCATCAATAAGCACAGTCTGGCCGGTAACATAAGACGAAGCATCGGAGGCTAAATAGATAACTCCTTGCGCCACTTCTTCGGGCTGCCCAAGGCGACCTAACGGGATACGATCAACCATTGCCTTCAGCCCCTCATCAACCTCCAGCAATTGCAGACTCCCTGGAGTTGCAATAAAGCCGGGAGCGATAGCGTTAACCCGGATATTATGGGGAGCCAAATCTGCTGCCAGCGTCTTAGTAAAGCTGACAATCCCCGCTTTAGCAGCTGCATAGGCAGCATTGCTGGAATAAGCCCTGAATCCGACCACTGAGGCTATGTTTATGATGCTTCCTTTCTTTTGCTCCATCATCACTTTAGCAGCTGCTTTAGAGCACAAGAATACGCTCTTCAAGTTCTCACGGATGATCGCGTCCCAGCCGCCTTCGCTTAATTCCATTGTGGACGCTACGAAATAGCCGCCAGCATTATTGACCAAAATATCGATCCTTCCAAACTGCGCTACGGCTTTGTCCACCAAGTTATCTACCTGATCGCTTTGGCGCACATCAGTAGGCACAGCTAGAGCTTTCCTTCCTTTGGCAGCAATTTCAGCCGCAGTGGCCTCAATATCACTAGCAGTGCGAGCAGCAACCACTAGATCGGCTCCAGCATCAGCAAAGCCCAAAGCTATAGCTTTACCAATTCCTCGGCCAGCACCAGTCACAATGGCCACCTTACCCGTTAACCCAAATGAAGTAAAAACCATTAGTCACCTCCCAAGTTTTTCTCATTATACTTGAACTATGTGATTTAGGAAAACGGAGACCGGCCAAACTAACACCCAAGGGAGACACAGAAAACGTCACGGGACGACTCCACGAATCTGGGCTCGCAGCATCCCTGGACTACGTAATTGTTGAAACGCTGCTAGCTCTGCGAACTACTGCTCGTAGGACTCTTGGGGGAAAGGCACAGAATCTGAGATTATGGCGGAGGGAGTGGGATTCGAACCCACGATCCCGATTTCTCGGGATAACCGCTTAGCAGGCGGCCGCACTAAGCCACTATGCGATCCCTCCCCTATTCGCCTCTCAGACCCAACGAAAAGACCAAAAGAAGCTCCTGAAACTACTGAACGCCATACGTTCGGGTTGTTTCTATCCTGCTCCATCTTTCCTAGGAGCTCATTATAATGCAATGACTGACACGAGGCAAACGCTAGAGGAAATCTACCGTGGTGGATCAGTGTCGACTGTTCCCAGACTCTTCTTCAAGCCTTTGAACTTGCATTATTACTTTTGGAGTTCGAAGCTG
>JAUVWD010000025.1 GCA_030604285.1 Chloroflexota bacterium | reverse complement strand
TAAATGAAGCCTACATCAAGTTTATTACCACAGGTTTGCCTTTTGTTATCGCTAAATTTGCTATGAGCCTCGATGGCAAGATCGCTACGAAAACTGGCGAGTCTGAGTGGATCAGCAATGAACAGGCGAGGAGATATGTGCACAGCCTGCGTCATGGAGTTGACGCCATCATGGTGGGGGTGAACACCGCTATTGTTGATGACCCGAGGCTTATAGCCGTGGGTTGTTGTGGTAAAGGTGGGAGGGCAAAAAAGCAACCCCTCCGCTTGGTTGTCGATAGCAAAGGAAGGATTCCTTTAGAGGCACAGGTTTTTAAACAGCCTGGAAAGACTCTACTGGTGACGGTGAAGCCTCTTGATCCAGGAAAGTGTGAAAAATTCGCTCAGATAGGAGCCGAGGTACTGGAGTTGCCTCAAGAGGGCGGGCTGGTAGACTTGAAGGCACTATTCAAGGCATTAGGAGAGCGAGGAGTTCTCAGTGTTTTGGTAGAGGGAGGCAGCAAGGTTTTTGGTTCACTTTTTGACAGCCATTCAGTGGACAAGGTTTTTGCTTTCATTTCACCAATTATCATCGGTGGCGACAAAGCCAGGACTGCGGTAGGGGGGAACGGAGTGGGCAACTTAGTCGAGGCTTTGCGCCTTAGCCGTGTCAATGTTGAAAGCTTTGGTGATAACATATTGGTTAGCGGATATGTGAGCAAATAAATGTTTACTGGGATAGTTGAGGAAATAGGCAGAATTGGAGAAGCAAATCCAAACTACCTGCTAATTGAAGCTAAGAAAGTGCTTGAAGGGACAAACGTGGGGGAAAGCATAGCTGTTAACGGAGTCTGTTTGACGGTTACTTCCTTGGCTAATAGCACATTTGGCGTCAGTATTATGCCTGAGACGCTGCGGCGTAGCAACCTTGGGAGTCTGTGCTATGGTGTTGGCGTGTATCTGGAGAGAGCGCTAGAATTGGGTGGACGTCTCGGTGGCCATCTGGTATTGGGTCATGTTGATGATTTGGGAAGAGTAATGCTGGTGACGCAGGAAGAATGTGCCAGGATTGTGAGAATCTCAGCACCTGCGATGCTCATGTGTTACATAGCTGAGAAGGGTTTCATTGCTGTAGATGGCGTTAGCCTTACAATCGTTGATCTCAATGAGTATTCTTTCAGTGTGTCCTTGGTGCCCTACACCTTGGAACACACCACGTTGGGTAGCAAAAGATCGGGGGATATGGTAAATTTGGAAGTGGATATCATAGCGAAGTATGTAGAGCGTCTTAGCGGAAGGCGCAGTGAAGGTTTAACGCTGACTTTTCTTCAGGAATATGGGTTTGCGTAAAAGGAATCTAGGTTAATGTTAGCGACTATTTCAGAGGCAATTGAAGACATAAAAGCAGGGAAGTTCATTATTATCATCGATGATGAGAATCGCGAGAACGAGGGCGATTTGGTAATAGGTGCAGAGAAAATCACTCCTGAGGCTGTAAATTTTATGGCTAGGCATGCCCGGGGCTTGATTTGTCTACCAATTATTGGGCAAAGGCTGGACGAATTAGGTATATCGCTAATGGTTCAGGACAATACTTCGAGATACTCGACTGCATTTACGGTGTCCGTGGAAGCAAAGTACAAAGTCAGTACAGGGATTTCTGCTTTCGATAGAGCACAAACCATAGAAACGATACTCAACCTAGATACCACGCCGGATGACTTAGTCCGACCGGGGCATGTATTCCCTATTCGAGCCAGGGATGGTGGAGTATTAGTGCGTGCGGGACATACTGAGGCTGTTGTTGACCTAGCTAGGTTTGCCGGGCTCTATCCCGCTGGCGTCATCTGTGAGATTATGAACGAAGATGGTACTATGGCGAGGTTACCTGAGCTTGAAATCATGGCTGCTAAGTATGGTTTTAAGATCATAAGCATTGCTGATTTGATTGCTTATCGCTGTCATCACGAGAGATTGATACAAAGGATTGCTGACGCTAGACTACCTACCAGATTTGGTGAGTTTTGGACTATAGCCTATAAGAGTAATGTTGATACAGATGAGCATATTGCTTTGGTGAAAGGCGATATTTCAGATCATAAACCGGTGCTAGTGCGATTTCATAGTGAATGTCTTACTGGCGACATTTTTGGGAGTCTGAGGTGTGACTGTGGTGATCAGCTTACGCTGGCGATGGAGGCTATTGCTAAAGAAGGTAGAGGAGTCTTCCTTTATATGAGGCAAGAGGGGAGAGGAGTTGGTTTACACAATAAGATCCGTGCCTATGCTCTTCAAGACGAGGGAATGGATACTGTAGAAGCTAACAAGGCCTTGGGCTTTGCTCCTGATTTAAGGGATTATGGGATTGGTGCTCAGATTCTGGCTGACTTAGGCTTACATAATATTCGGTTGCTTACTAATAATCCCAAGAAAGTGATTGGATTGGAAAGCTACGGACTTAAGATAGTGGAAACTGTGCCACTTGTGGCTCCATCGAACCCGCATAATATCCATTATTTGGAGACAAAGCAAAACAAGCTAGGGCACCTTTTGAATATGAAGGATGTTGGAGGGTCTGAAGGCCATGGCTAAGAATTATCAAGGTCTACTGATAGGCAAAGGTTTTAAGTTTGCTGTAATTGTTTCCCGATTCAATGAGCTAATAACGACTAGGTTGCTTGAGGGCGCAAAAGATGCTTTGTTGCGTCATGGCGTTGAGGAGGAGGATATTGATATTGCCTGGACACCCGGTTGCTTTGAAATCCCGCTGATAGCAAAGAAAATGGCTCAGAGTGGCAAATACCATGCCGTAATATGCCTTGGGGCTGTGATTCGTGGTGGCACTCCACACTTTGATTATATAGCCTCTGAGGTGAGTCGAGGGATTGCCAGGGTAAGTCTAGACGCTGGCTTGCCGGTGGCACACGGCATAATCACTGCGGATACTCTGGAGCAAGCTATTCAGAGGGCTGGGGCTAAGGAAGGCAACAAGGGTTTCAGTGCTGCACTAAGCGCTATCGAGATGGCGAATTTAGTGCAGGAATGGAGGGGCTAAGGCCTATTCGCTAACCTTCCAAACTGTATCGCCCGGCCTTACTCTTTCGGCAACTTTTACGCCAACAAGGTCACCGGGCTTACCTTCAGTAACATCAACCCGTTCAATTTGCATGGACTCTACAACAAGCTCCATATCCGTAGTGTGGCCTGTGATATGAATCTTGTCCCCTACATTTAATGCCCCGCTCAGCTCAATTCCAGCTACCACAGGCTTGGCGAAGAAATCCGTCACAGTGCCAACTTGAACCTCTGGCATATCTCAATACCTCCTTGTAACAAATACTGTATATCTTTCATCGCCATAAATCAACATGTCACTGCTTGTTCATCTTGACAGTTGCACTAATTGAGCTTATGATAGCGATATTCGCTAAACCTGATGGGAGGTAATAACTATGTCTGAAGAGGAAGTAGGACGACCATACAGGTGGGAGGAGGTGCTTTCTTTTGACCGCTTAAGGAGAGCCATGATGGGCAGGGTTCTAGATAAAGTAGAGAGCCTATGGCAAGGAAATGAGCCTATAAGCCCTCAGCAGATCAGCGAAGCGATTACCGATGAGTGGGAGAAGGTTAAGGAAGCAGTGAGGTCTTCGTCAACAGCTCGGGACGCCTTTCGCAAGTTTCTGGAACGCACTGTGTCTGAGGAGATAGATAAACTGATACAAAGAGACAAAACCGAGCTGGAGTCTTTTGGCGTAGTTGAGAGGAGCCTGTAGTAGGTCCAAATGGACAAGGGTGATCCCGCTGTGGAAGTCGATGGTCTGTTGACCACGGAGCATGTAAGCAGGCGCCTCAATATGTTGGACGAGAGGCTTGATAATCTGGACTCTGTGGTTACTTCCCTGGTGGAAAAGGTGATGCGACCACCTCTTGTGATGGAGATCTTATGCCCCAAATGCGGTCAGATCGTACAAATCAACGTCACAAGCAATGCAAGGTTAAAGGGCTAGACGCCTAAGTCTGCCTCTAGCCGACGTTACAAGGTTGCCGGTCTAGATTTGTTCTGTATAGGTATATGGGGTACGACGCTTGAGAAGGGCGGTTAGCTCAGCGGTTAGAGTGCTGCGTTGACATCGCAGAGGTCACTGGTTCAAATCCAGTACCGCCCACCATTCCCAATAGCTTCCAAACCTTCTGGCTTGTTGGTAATCAAGTGGGAACGCACGCTTAGTCTTACTTAGATACCTTGCCATCCCCTGGATAGATGCGCTTATGCGTGGTCT
This sequence comes from Chloroflexota bacterium, assembly GCA_030604285.1. Lineage (GTDB taxonomy): Bacteria > Chloroflexota > Dehalococcoidia > GIF9 > AB-539-J10 > JADFUX01. The sequence continues at coordinate 3,713 of JAUVWD010000025.1, read as the reverse complement.
CACAAGGCAGTTGTCTTTCATCAAGGTTGGCTTTTTGGGACAGGAACTCGAGCTGGATGGCCAACTGAAGGACAACCTGAGAATCAGCCCTTATTGAATGCTGGCGCCGCTCTACGGCTTCACCGCATTTTGCAGTCTCGCTCTCTTTGCCTCCGTACGAGGCTCATGCTCCTCAAGACCCTCAAGAGGCGATTATGGAGAATTTTGGACCGGGATGTTTTGCTTATGGCATTGCCTTTTCTAGTCTTGCTAGGGGGCAGTCTTTACCCCTTTCGTTCGCCCTTCCGATATCTCGTCCTGAGCAGCCTTATCTCGCTGCCAACTAAGGGCCCCCACCAGATTACCCCGCCTTGTGTGTGATTGCCGCCAGAAAAGATGGCGGACACCCTAAGGATAAGCTCCCCTTCTCCCGTCCTTGGGACCTTTCCTAATACCTTTGTTTCTTCATGGCAAGACCCTTTCTATCCTGCATTGTAGGATATTGTGACCCCACGAGTCACTCCGAGGTGACGGCTGCGTTTTCCTTCATCCCTTGGAAACCGTTGCGCGACATGGCATGCCCTTACAAGGCCGTGTTGTCTTGGTTGGCCACTCGTGTGTAACAAGGAGCGCATCGCAGGTACCTGTCCGTGGGGCAGCTACCTGACCTCCAGGTGCATTCCTGCCTAGTGCATTAATGCTGTGAAATGGTAGCTTTGGGGCGTGATTGTCGGTTTGGCGTGGCTCTTTGATGACTGGAGCCGCATTTGGTGGTAGGTTTTTCGGCGCCGTCGGATGGTCCTTTTTTGCTCCGGCGTAGATGCCTGAGAAAGGAAACCCGCGAATTTGCTACAGGTCGTGACTTGTGTTACATTAGCGCGTCAGATGAAAGAATCTTCGGCTATCTACGTTTGGCTCAAATCACTGGCACAACATACCCTCGATTGTGTTCGGTGTTGAGGTTAATTTGGGCGAAAACTGCGTATCTAGGATGGCCAACTAAGGTTCGAAAATTGAAGGAGAGGATCAACGGTGATCATAGTAGGAGAGAAAATCAACACCAGTCGGAAGAGCATCGAAGAAGCTGTTGAGAAACGGGATGTCGGGTTCATCACTAAGGTGGCCCGGGATCAAGCCGAGGCTGGAGCCCATTACATTGATGTCAACGCGGGTACTTTTCTGGACCGAGAGGTTGATTGCCTCTGCTGGCTGGTTGAGACGGTACAAAATGAAGTAGCTCTGCCCTTATGTTTGGACAGTCCCAATCCCAAGGCGTTGTCGGAAGCGATGAAACGCCACAAGGGCGAACCAATGATCAATTCCATTTCACTGGAAGAAGACCGCTTTCAATCACTTCTTCCTGTAATCACTTCTCAGCCGTGTCATGTAGTGGCCCTCTGCATGGCTCAAACGTCGATGCCCACCACGGTGGAAGAAAGAGTCCAGGTTGCTTCGGAACTTATCAAGAAGCTCACTGATGAAGGGATTCCTCTTGAAAGGATTTATGTGGACCCGCTGGTGCAGCCTGTTTCTGTGGACACTCGTATGGGAATCGCCACTCTTGGAGCCATAAATAGAATCATGAACGATTTTCCCGGCGTGAATACCATCTGTGGCCTTTCCAACATCTCCTTCGGTCTCCCGGAGCGGCGCCTAATCAATCGCAACTTTCTGGCTCTTTGTATCTCATATGGTCTGTCTGCTGCCATTTTGGACCCAACGGATAAGCAGCTCGTGGCAAGCCTCCTCGCGGTTGAGATGCTTCTCGGTCGGGATGAATACTGCGAAAACTTCATTGACGCCTACCAAAATGGCCGCATTGTCGGAGGATAGTTTTGCTGTTTGGATTTGAATGAAACAATCTTAAGGGGGTTCTATATGAGTGACTTCAAGGCATTGGCTGAATCTGTGATGAAGGCAGACATTAAGACGGCTGTGGCGGAGACTCAGAGCGCCTTGGATGCTGGCAGCCGTGTTCAGGACATTGTTGATAACGGGCTGATTGCCGCCATGGATGAGGTGGGCGATAGGTTTTCAAAGGGGCTGATATTCGTCCCCCAGATGTTGCGCTCCGCCAAAGCTATGAAAGAGTGCATGAAATTGCTCGAGCCGCTCTTTCAGGAAGGTGATGTCACCTCTAAGGGAAAGGTGCTGATCGCAACGGTCAAGGGCGACTTGCACGACATCGGTAAGAACCTGGTTGCCATGATGATGGAGGGCGCAGGATTCACGATCATCGATCTGGGGGTAGATGTCTCTCCCGACAAGTTTGTTCAAAAGGCGCAAGAAGTGGAACCGGACATTGTGGCCATGTCGGCGTTACTCTCCACCACTATGCCCGCCATGCCTCACACCATCGAGGCGCTGGAGAAAGCAGGAATCAGGAACAAAGTGAAGGTGATGATTGGTGGTGCACCCGTTACTCAAAAGTATGCCCAGGAGATCAAGGCGGATTCTTATGCCTCCGATGCAGGTTCTGCCGTGAGCAAAGCCAAAGAGTTACTTGGCATTGGTTGATGGTTGACGGTTGATGGTTAGATAGTTTGTGAACATCGAGCGATTTGAAGACATTCAGGCGTGGAAAGACGTGGAGGTGAAACGGATCGGGGGAGCAGAGGAGTGGACGAGATGAGAGAAGGGGTGCTAAAGGGTGATTCAAAGTCATCATGAACTGGAGGTTTACCAACTAGCGTTTCAGACTGCGATGAGAATTTTCGAGCTTACGAAGGGATTTCCAAGTGAGGAGAGTACTCATTGACTGACCAGATTCGAAGGGCATCTCGCTCCGTGTGTGCTAATATTGCAGAAGCTTGGCGCAGGAGGCGATATCAAGCAGCGTTCGTAAGTAAGCTAAATGACGCAGAGGCAGAAGCGGCAGAGACACAAACTTGGATACAGTTTTCCATAGAATGCCAATATCTATCCCAGGAAACAGGGGCAAAACTTCATCAGGCATATGATGCGATTCTTGGTAAGCTCGTTGGTATGGTCACCAAACCTCAACCCTGGCTCTTGACCAAGAGGAAGGAGATTGGGAAATAGGGAGCAAGAGGAAGTGAGCTAGGGAGATTTTCTCCTCTGCGCCTTGGCTCCTAGGCTCCCCTGCCCGACATGAAGGAGTGAATCATGAAACCGATGGAGATCCCCACGTTTCAACCTCGGTTGAAGGTCTTGACCCGTGAACAGGCGTTGGCAATCCACACGGCTGCTTTGGAAATCCTGGAGAAGATAGGATTCAAGATGGAGCACCCTGGCGCTCGGGAAATGCTCACTGATGCTGGGTGCAAGGTTTCTAATGGTGACTGGGTTAGGCTACCCGCTTACCTTGTTGAAGAGGCCCTAAGGTCCGCTCCCAGGCAGATTGCCCTTCATGACCAGAAGGGCAACAGAACGATGCCTCTAGTTAACGGCAACTCTTTCTATGGCACAGGTTCGGACGCCATCTTCACTTTGGATTTGGAGACCGGGGAACGTCGCCGGGCTGTCTTAAAAGATGCCGCCAATTTTGCCAGGCTGGTGGATGGGCTTGACAACATGGCTTTTGCTATGTCTATGGCCAATCCTGAAGATGTTCCCGTCGAAGATATCTATGTTTATGTTTTTGCCGAGATGGTCAAAAACACTAACAAACCTATTGTTTTCATTGCAGACAGTGGCAGAGACATTGCGAAAATCCATGAGATTGCCTGCCAGGTGGTGGGTGGTGAAGAAGAGCTCCAGAGGAAGCCGTTTGT
>JAUVWD010000054.1 GCA_030604285.1 Chloroflexota bacterium | reverse complement strand
GAGCGCGTGTCGCCTTTGGCGACCGTGGGTTCAAATCCCACCCTCTCCGCCAAACATCGGCCATCATTTAATATTGTCAGCGAGAATATTGACCGAACACGCCAACGAAAGATGCAATTATGAATCAAGAGAAACTATGAGAAATCTGCCGAAAATGCGACTCAGCCTTGAGGCTCGTCACCACTAGAGCCAGACCAACCATCCCGAAGGCACGCGGGGCAATACATAACCCTTTTTCAGGGTGCGGCGGCGTACTGTTCACAAGCTGAGGAACCTGAGCATCAAGCTGAAACATGTCCACCTAAGCCCTACATGGTTGAGGCTAAAGGCTTCTTCAGCACCACTAGCTATAGCCATAAAGCGCTTCAAAGCGTGGAGGGAGAAAGGCCGGTGAGAGGCCTGAAGAAGGACCTCTGCCTCAATAATTACTCGTCCACCAAGGAGCGGTAGAGGTTTCCCAGCACCATTATACTCATGTCCAGTCCCCCTGATCGCAACATGCTATCAGATAGATTCTCCTTTGCTCGTTTATCAAAGCCGTCAATTTCGACAAACGTCACCCAATTCAGTGTAAGTCCACTCTACATTTCATTCCTGCACCTGTAGCATTAATCAAGGTTTCTAATCGTGTAGCTCGTCTGTCCAATACCCAGACCCTTAGCATGCTTGAGGTGTGCGATATCCACGTAACTCTTTGTCTGCAGTCTTGGCTCCACCTTCTTAAGCAGTTCCAATCCCACAATATCCAGAGACAAAGGATCCCTGCTCGCCAGCATATAACCTAGCGCTCTTGGCTTCCCCCCATGCCTTACTTCCTGCACTCCGACTAAAGTCTCTACGGCGTCAACGATATAGAAGTGTGGTTTGATAATTGTATTTAGCTCAGCGATAACGCGATGCACATCCTTGTGGAAATGTGCGTCACGTTTCTGTTTGGGGGAAAGGAATCCAAATTGGTTCTTCAGTGCGCCGGTGAGGTCACACACAAAGTGAGATTTAAGCACTGGTAGAGAGACGAGAAAATCAAACTCAAAGGGGATAGACGACATCTCCAAGTCATAATCTCCTGCTCTCACGGTTGTGAATTCGCCAGATGACAAGTCAACTAACTCTACGCCAAGTTCGTCGCAAACAACCTTTAGGGCATGACTTTGGATAATCTCCTTCGAGTCACCCGCATCAAAGGCGGGACCATCAGCCACTAAGATCTCCTTTTCATAAGGCAAGAAATACTGCAAGACGCTGCGCAGCGTAGCTTGGTGAGTTGTCGACGGGTAACCCTCCGGGCAGACTATGTTGGGCTTAATCAGTATGCTTTTGGCATTTGGTTCACCAACCTCATTTTCTAGAACCCGCTGAATAAAGTGCTCCCTGTGGCAAGTTTCTTGTAGCCAAACCACACTAGCCATAGCTATTGCACCATCACCTCAACTATGTTACACTCGTGATGCTTTGTGAGCAAATACCGCTTGGGGTTAACGAGCATATGGCCGAGATTGTTTCAGTACGAGAACTGCTAGAGGCAGGTGCCCATTTTGGTCATCAGGTTAGCTATTGGCACCCCAAGATGAAAAGCTATATTTTTACCCAACGTAATGGTATTCACATAATTGATTTGGAAAAGACCGTTGTTATGTTAGAGAAAGCCTGTAACTTCGTTCGGGATTTAGTGGCCAGCGGACACACTATCATCCTTGTTGGCACTAAAAGGCAGGCACAACAGATAGTGGAAGAGGAATCCCTAAGATGCGGTACGTGTTATGTGAATCAACGATGGATTGGGGGTACGCTGACTAATTTTGCTACTATACAAGCTCGGATTGACTATCTAGTTCGCTTGGAAGAAAAAAGGGACAAAGGTGAATTTGATTACTTATCCAAGAAAGAGAGAGCCAAATTGGAAAGGGAAATCCTTAGGTTGAATAAGCGGCTAGGTAGCCTCAAGGAAATGACGTCTCTCCCGGGAGCTCTTTTCATTGTCGATCCAATAAAAGATAAGATTGCTCTCATTGAAGCTAGAAATATTGGAATTCCTGTAGTATCTATTGCTGATACAAACTGCAATCCTACGGATATTGATTACCCCGTTCCCGCTAATGATGACGCTATTAAAGCAATTAGACTTGTCTGCACCAAAATAGCAGACGCCGTAATTGAAGGCAAGGCAATAGAAGAGACAAGTCAAGCTGCAGTTGTCGAACTGCCAGCGGAATCAGAAGAGGGTCTTGAAATCACGGGTTCTCACGTTTTCACCCCAGAGGAAGACTGACGTTTGGAGGATTGCGAGAACATGCAAGACAGATCAAGGATTTCACCTGCGTTGGTAAAAGCACTGAGAGATGAAACTGGCGCCGGCATATTGGATTGTAAACAAGCCCTTTTGAATTCGGACGCAGATGTGAAAAAAGCGCTTGAGCTTTTGAGACAGCGCGGCCTAGCTATCGCAGAAAAAAAGGCCAGCCGCGTCGTAGGTCAGGGGATAATCGAAGCTTATATCCATCACGGAGAGCAAATTGGAGCAATGGTAGAGGTGAATTGTGAGACTGATTTTGTGGCCCATACCAGTGAATTCAGAGAACTTGCTCATAACCTGGCCTTACAGATAGCTGCAATGTCCCCAAAGTTCATTAGTACTGACGAAGAAAACTCAACCGAAGGAGAGGAAGACCCTCAGCAGACTTGCCTTCTCCTGCAACCTTTTATCAAAGACGATAGTAAAACTGTAAAGGAAGTCATCGCCGAGACGATAGCTAAGGTAGGGGAGAACATAAAGGTACGAAGGTTTGCTAGGTTCGAGTTGGGCAACTAGATAAAGAAGATCCGCAACAGTCTGGGCTAGTGAGAGATGCTTAAGCAAGCACTTGCTGATTTGGACAGCAAGATGCAAAAGGTGGTTGATGGTTTCGTTCGGGAACTGGCCACCATTCGTACCGGTCGAGCTTCGCCTGCCTTTGTAGAGGATCTCCTTGCCAGTTATCACGGGTCCTCAATTCCACTCAAGCAGCTTGCCTCAATATCGGTACCCGAGGCGAGGCTTATCATGGTTCAACCTTGGGACCGTTTTTCTCTTCAGAGCATCGAGAAAGCCATCCTCAAATCCGATCTCGGTCTTAATCCTAGCAACGACGGGAACGTGATTCGAGTGGTCATACCCCCTCTCAGTGAAGAGCGCCGCAAAGAACTAGCCAAACTAGTTCTTAAGAAAACAGAGGAGAGGCGAGTTAACCTACGCAATCTAAGACGAGAGAGCATTGACAAATTAAGACAACTCGAGAGGAAGAAAGAGATATCGCAGGATCAACTTGAAAGCAGCGTAAAAAAGATTCAGGAGCTTACTGACAGCTTTGTGGAAAAAGTAAATAATATAGCTCAAAACAAACAAAAGGAAATTGAGGAGGTGTGAGAAACGGACTCTGGGCTTAGCGAAGAACAAAAGATGTTCCGCGAGGCGATAAGGAACTTCGCCCAAAGTGAAGTTGCCCCCCTGGTGGATGAGGCTGAAGAAAATGAAACATGCCCCGTAGAGCTGTTTTCTAAGTTAGGAAAACTCGGTTACCTATGTCCTGGTTACCCACCAGAATATGGAGGGGGAGGATTAGGTGAGACTGGTACATGCATTATGGTTGAAGAACTGGCCAAGGTTTCGTCCGGTATTTGTTCGGGGCTGATGGTGCAATCAGGCCTTGCAACCTACGCCATATTAACCCATGCTACCGAAGAGCAAAAGCAAAGGTTTTTAGTTCCTGCGATCAAGGGAGAGAAGGTTACTGCCTATGGTCTTACCGAGCCTAATGCTGGCTCCGACGCTGCAGCTATCGAGACTACCGCCAAAAGAGACGGCAATTCTTACATCATAAATGGAAGCAAGATTTATATTACGAATGGGCAAACCTGTGATCTTGTTACCCTAGCTGCCTCTACGGATAGAAGCAAGGGGAGTCGGGGGATAAGCACCATCATTTTGGAGAAGGATACCCCCGGATTTAGCAGAACGACGATGAGGAAGCTGGGGCACCACTCGGCGGCCACCAGTGAGCTCAGCTTCGAAGATTGCCGCGTGCCTGTAGAGAACTTAATTGGAGAGGAAGGGAGAGGGTTTAGATATATGCTGGAGGCCTTGAATCCAGCGAGGATTTCGCATAGCGCTCGTAGCGTTGGACTGGCTCGAGCCGCCTTCGATGCCACCCTCGATTATGCCAAAGAAAGAAAACAGTTTGGGCAGCCCATTGGGAAATTTCAGGCTATTTCCTTCAAATTAGCTCGCATGGCCATAGAAATAGAGGCAGCAAGAGCACTTCTTTACCAAGTTGCTTCGCTTTTTGATGAAGGAAATGAATGCCGCAAGGAAGCGCCCATGACCAAACACTTTTCCTCCAATGTAGCAATCCGCATAGCTGAGGAGGCTATGCGAATTCATGCCGGCGCCGGTTATCTAGCTGAATCAACAATTCAACGTTACTTCCGCGATGCCATACTTTATCACACCACCGAAGGAACCACGGAGATCCAAGAGTTAATCATCTCTAGAGAGCTTGGCCTCTAAATAAGGTGGGCAAGCCTACGGCGGCTCAAAAGCTGTAACAGCAGGGTATGCTTAAGCAAAGAGTTATCACGGCTGCCATAGGTGTACCTGTCATCATTTCCGCTGTTTGGTTTGGTGATCCTTGGTTTAGCCTCCTTATTGCTGCTGTAGTACTGCTAAGCACTCTTGAGTTTTACCGCATGGTCGCCAATTCTGGGGAAGGGCAACCGTTGACCTACTTTGGCTTGTTGTTTGCCCTGGCGCTTGCTCTAAGCCCTTTAGGCCTTCACTACAAGAACACCGACATACTGCCGTTGGCCATGGCTTTGGGTATAGTGATTTCCTTGATTTGGCTGCTTTGTCGCTCGCCACGAGAAATGGCATTTCGTAATTGGGCGTGGACAATTGGCGGTGCCCTCTATGTGGGATGGATGCTCAGCTATTGGCTCAATTTGCGCTTTTTGGACGAGGGGTGGGGCTGGGTCTACCTGACTCTCCTCACTACATTTGCCAACGACACAGGTGCATTCTTCATAGGAAGGAAATGGGGCGCACATAAACTAGCCTCCAGCATAAGCCCACGTAAAACTTGGGAAGGCGCAATAGGTGGCTTGTTAAGTGGTATCGCAGGCGCTTTGATTGTTTTCTCGGTTCTCAACCTCTTTTCGCCCCTGCCCCTCAGCTACTGGCAGCTTATACTCCTCGGCTTGCTTGTCAGCCTCTTTGCTCAGCTTGGCGACCTGGTTGAATCCCTGCTCAAGCGCAATCTGGGAGCAGGAGAATCGGGCAAGCTGCTACCTGGCCATGGTGGCATTCTTGACCGCTTTGATAGCCTCATCTTTACGGGCGTAGTGGTATACTATTACGCAATATGCGTGGCGTAAAGAAAGTTGCTGTTCTAGGTTCAACAGGATCTATAGGGCAACAGGCACTGGATGTAATCCGTGCTTTCCCCGGGAGGTTCCAAGTAATAGGTTTAGCCGCAGGCAAGAACCTTGGGCTTCTCAAGGAGCAAATCCTTGAGTTTGGACCCAAAATGTCCTACTCCTCAGCGAAGCTTGACTTTAGCTATGAAGGGGAGGTTTCGTCCATGGAAGGGATAGCCAGCCACCCCGAAGTTGATCTCGTT
>JAUVWD010000017.1 GCA_030604285.1 Chloroflexota bacterium | reverse complement strand
TAATTCCCATCTGTGCGACTCTCTTCGTTCCTTCCTCCCACTCCTTGCCAAAGTCACCTATGCTTTTTAGTCCCTCTGACGTGAACTTGACCAGTGTTACATACGTAGCCATCAATACACCTCCTTTCAGCTGCGCCTCACCCATAATCATATATCAGCCGAAGAGCAAATAGAAGACCTTGTAGGACAAGCATTGCGAATTTCTTGGCAGCGGGGGTTGGCTTTGAAGCAACGAACTTCGGAGTGTGAGATTTCTCCTGAAGGTCGTGGCTGAAGAAGCGAGATAGGCTCCTTCCGGTCTTCTGGGATGGCTCTTCACCAGCAGTTGGAACAGATTGGAGATTGGGATCACTAACCTAGGGACTAATGGCAGCGATATTTTGAGAGTTTTCAGCGGCCAATCTAAGGGAAGAGTGGCAAAACGAGAGAACGGAACTGAAGAGAAGAGCTGCCGCCAGATTCACATAACTTGCTGAAATCCTGTGGACTTTATTCGAACTCGCGCTTCCCTATCCCGACAAATATGATGGCTAGGAGCCCCAGTATCATGGCTGGGAGCACAGGGAAAACGCAAATTAGCGAACAGATACACCCCGCGAGCGCCAGACTGAACCTTCTCCTGATCAATGCGCAGATACCACCTATTATCGCCACTATCCCCAGTGTGATTAAGGCAACGCCAAATATCCAGAGGAATTCACCGAAGATCTCAGGCGTCACTGGGACAACCGCCAGAACTCCCCCCATCACAATAGCTATTATGCCGCCAACGACGCCCAGAACACCGGCAATAATGCTCAGGATTCCTGCAGTTGGCGGTTTCCAAGTCTGATTTTGCATTCTTACCCCCTAGGTAGGTTTATACTGATTAGTATATTCTAGCACCCAATAGCGAGCAGTGAAAGCCCCCCTATTCTGGGAATTGCTGTAGCAACTACTGTGGCTATGTTGGAGCCCCTGTTCGCTGGCTGTGAACGCCAGTGGCTAATCGGGTTGCCGACACGCTGGCAGTCCCGCATGCGAGGCAATCTCGGCTCAGCGAAGCTCCAGCCAGGCCCCCTTGAAGGAGATTCTAAGGCCCTTCAGGTCAATTCTCACTTTGGTAGGCGTAGCAGTTTCAAGTCTGTTGGCTAGATAGGCTCTGATACCTCTGCTGCTCGGAATAGGGTCTTTTTCGAGCAGATTTGGCACGGTCGGGAGTAAAGCCCTGGGCTTTGCTCACATAGCTCTCTAAGTTGGAAATCATTGTGCCAGCCGAAAACGCCCTCGCTACGTGGTTCAAGACTTGGCGCTGGTCCGGGCTGAAGAAGCGCGATGCGCCCTTGTCGGTTTACTGGTGACAACTCTCGCAGCCGTCAGCGCGGAATCCGAGATACGGCTACCAAGCTTGAAGGTGTCGCCCTCGCATTGCTTCAGTGTATTCTCGTATGCTGCTTCCTGACATCTTGCCCTCCTCTTCGGCAAGGTGTCCTCCGAGCCAACACACCTTGCTTGACAAAATAAAGGAAGGCTGCTAGAATTACAGTGAAATATCCGCTTGGATCGGCAATGACCGAGACGGATGAGCAATGAAGAGAGTCTGATCATATAGCCCTCTCGGCGTCGCCGAGAGGGCTATTGTTTGTGCCATGCACAATGCTATAAGTGACGTTTCAGGAATCAAAGTAGGACATTATACTGATACAGAGGGAATAACTGGGTGCACAGTGATCCTTTGTGAGCAAGGGGCTGTAGCTGGAGTCGATGTCAGTGGTTCGGCACCGGGGACCAGGGAGACAGAGCTTCTGCATCCCGGGCATTCGGTTGAGAAGGTTCACGCTATTCTCCTTAGTGGTGGCAGTGCTTTCGGGCTAGACGCTGCCGGGGGTGTTATGAAGTACCTTGAGGAGCGTGGAGTTGGTCATGAGACTAGTGCTGGCGTAGTGCCTATTGTCCCGGCAGCCATTCTTTACGACATAAATATAGGCAGTCGCAAGGCCAGGCCTGGAGTCAGCGAAGGTTACCAGGCTTGTCTTGCTGCCAGCAGTGCTGAAGTTGCTGAGGGATGCGTTGGTGCCGGCACTGGAGCCACGGTAGGCAAGTTTCTTGGCATGAAGAGGGCTACCAAGGGTGGCCTGGGGACAGCAAGCCAGCAATTAGCTAAGGGTGTTGTCGTAGCTGCTTTGATAGTGGTAAATGCCTTTGGAGACGTTGTTGAGCCTAAGACGGGAAAGATCATAGCCGGCACTCGCCACCCGCGGGGGAAGTGCTTCCTCAGTACGTCTGAACTGTTCAAGGGTGACCAGTTTAAGAGGGCTCTTTTGTTTTCCACTTGTAACACTACCATTGGCGTAGTAGCTACCAATGCTCGCCTTACTAAAGAGCAGGTGAATAGACTAGCCCGAACGGCGCATGCTGGGATAGCTCGAAGCATTGACCCTTGCTCTACGGTGTATGATGGTGATGTCTTGTTTGCCCTCTCCTTAGGCGAAAGAGGGCTACATTTTGATGCTGTGGGCTCGGCAGCCGCTGAGGTAGTAGCTACAGCTATAACCAGAGCAATCTTACAAGCTGAGACTATTGGCGGCGTACCGGCGGCCAGGGATCTAGCGTGGTAGGGATGGTTAAGATCGGCTTCATCGGTGCCGGAACAACGGGCACAGCCTTAGCAGTAAGGCTTTCCCAGAAGGGATATCCAGTGCTGGCTGTATCCAGCCGAAGTTTGGTTTCAGCACAAAGGCTGGCTCAAATAGTGCCTAATTGTGAAGTCTATGAATCTGCTGAGGCAGTAGACGATGTTTCGGAGCTAGTCTTCATCACCACCCCTGATGACCTTATTGCCAGGATAGCTGGGGAAACTCAGTGGCATGCTGGACAGAATGTTGTACATTGCAGTGGCGCCCATTCCCTTGACATCTTGGAGCCAGCGAGGAAACTGGGGGCGAATGTAGGCTCTTTCCACCCGTTACAGACTTTCGCTGGTATTAATCAAGCTATAGACAACTTGCCCGGCTCCGCCTTTGCCTTGGAAGCTGAAGAACCATTGCTATCAATGCTGAAGGAGTTGGCTTGCGTTTTAGATGGCAGTTGGGCGGAACTGAAGCCGGGAGACAAAGCGCTATATCATGCTGCCGCAGTTTTCGTCTCCAACTACCTGGTAACTCTCGTCAAGTTAGCTTTGGATTTATGGCAAGAGTTCGGAGTGCCACCAGAGGAGGCAACGAAAGCACTGCTTCCTTTGCTCAAGGGTACGGTGAACAACATTGAGAACATCGGCTTCCCCAATTGTCTCACTGGACCAGTCGCCCGCGGCGATTTGGGCACCATAAGCAAACATTTGAGTGTTCTTAACAACAGGAACTCTTCGTTGCTTAGCACCTATAAAGAGCTAGGACTTCAAGCTATTCCCATTGCTTTAGCCAAAGGCAAGGTTGATGAGAAAAGAGCAGAGGAACTAAGGATCTTGCTCAAGATATGAGCAACCGCTAGGGAGGTAAGAAATGAGAGCTATGCTGAAGAGTAAGATTCACCGAGCCCGAGTCACCCAGGTCAATTTGGATTATGAAGGCAGCATCACGATTGACAAGGTTCTTATGGAAGCAAGCGACCTTCTGCCTTTCGAGCGGGTAGAGGTGCTAAACATCAATAATGGCGCCAGGTTTAGCACCTACGTTATCGAAGGCGAGGCAAGTTCAGGAGTGATTGGCATCAATGGTGCTGCTGCCAGGCTGGCGGCAAAGGGCGACATAATTATCATCCTCTCTTACTGTCAGGTTCCAGATGACGAAGCGGTGGCTGTGACGCCGAATACGACTTATGTAGATGATAAGAATAGGTTAGTGACGACGAAAGAGCTAATAGCGGCAAGATAAAAAAGAGGTGACAAGATGCGGGTTACTATCGCTGAAATAAGGGAGATGAAGCAGAGAAAAGAGAAAATACCTATGCTTACTGCTTATGACTACGTGACCGCGAAGACGGTTGATGAAGCGGGCATGCCTTTGATATTGGTGGGGGACAGCTTAGGCATGGTGATGTTAGGCTATGAGTCAACTATCCCCGTGACTATGGAGGAGATGTTACACCACACAAAAGCGGTTGTCAGAGGAGCCAGGAGAGCTCTAATAATAGGAGACATGCCCTTTATGACCTATCATATCAGTGTTTCTGACGCCCTACGCAATGCCGGGCGCTTTATCCAAGAGGGGGGAGCGCAAGCGGTGAAGCTGGAAGGCGGCGAGGTCGTTGCTGAGAAGGTCAGGCGCTTTGTTGAGTGCGGCATCCCGGTTATGGGGCACATCGGGCTCACCCCACAATCCATACACCAATTAGGCGGCTTCAAGGTGCAAGGCAAGACAGAAGAGGCGGCCGAACGCTTATTAAAAGACGCTTGTGTTCTCGAGGAAGCTGGTGCCTTCGCTATCGTTCTGGAATGCGTTCCTGCACCTCTTTCCAAGTTGATCACTCAGAGGGTAGGTATCCCCACTATCGGCATTGGTGCCGGGCCCGATTGTGATGGGCAAGTTCAGGTAATAAGCGATATTCTCGGCCTTTATCGCGATTTTGTGCCCAAGCACGCTAAGCAGTACGTCAAACTAGCTGCGGAAATAGAAACCGCCGTGGCTAACTATATGGCTGAAGTCAAGTCCGTTACCTTTCCCACTATGAAAGAGAGCTATGCCATGGATGAAAGCCTTCTTGAGTCTCTTAGCGCTACATTATCCTCTGCCTTCAAGGGGCAGGATTAAGGAGCCCTGAAGAATTCTCTGGCTTTTGGGGTGGAAGTCAGGAGGGGCTCAAAATGCAGCTAGTAGAAACAATTGCCCACGTACGGGAATTAAGGCGGCAGTTCAGTGGCTCGGTAGGCTTGGTGCCCACCATGGGTTACCTCCACGAAGGTCACTTAGCTTTGGTGAGGCAAGCAAGAAACGAGAATTCCACCGTTGTGGTTAGCATCTTTGTCAATCCTGCCCAGTTTGGTCCTAGCGAGGATCTTGCTAGCTATCCTCGGGACCTTGAACGCGATTTGAAGCTATTGGATGAACAGAAAACTGATGTTGTCTTTATGCCTTCCGATGAGGAGATGTATCCACTCGGGTTTAGTAGCTGGGTGGATGTGGAGAAAGTCACTGAGCGTCTTGAGGAAGCCTCTCGCCCAGGATTCTTCAGAGGTGTAGCCACTGTAGTAGCCAAGCTATTCAACATTGTCCAGCCGACCAAGGCTTACTTTGGACAAAAGGATGCCCAGCAGGCAATTGTCATCAAGCGCATGGTGGCTGACCTCAACATGGACTTAGAGATTATCGTTGTGCCCACGGTGAGGGAAAACGATGGTTTGGCTATGAGCAGTCGCAATGTTTATCTTAATTCCGAAGAGCGGCAGGCAGCAACGATCTTGCTCAAGGCTCTGACTCTAGCTAAGGAATTATGGCAAGGGGGAGAAAAGGACGCCGAGAAAATTCGCTACCAGATGACCTCGCTTATCCAAAAGGAGCCTCTAGCCCAAATAGACTATGTCAGCATTGCCGATGCTGACACACTGGAAGAACTGAAGGTAGTTGATGGTCCAGCCTTAGCCTCTCTAGCCGTTAGAATAGGCAAGGCGAGGTTGATAGATAATATGCCTCTGGGATGACTATTGCTGCCCAGGATCTAGACCAGAATTATTTCTAGTGCCTTCTCGTCAATGATGAAGTCTTCAGTTGCAGGGTCAAGTTTTATCTTCCAGTTTCGAAAGAAATTGGCACCAACGATGACCTCGTAGGGAAGTTCAGAGACAACAAGGAAGTGGAACCATAGCTTATGTCCTTTTAGGTCCAAAAAGAGGTCCATCGTTTTGTCGGCTTTTATAACTGCATTATTCCCCAACTTGAAGGCAATAGGGAAGGGTGACTTGACAACTTGCCCCAATTCATAGGCGACGTCTTCCCTGGCAAAGCAAGCTGAAGCGGCGGTATCGAATAGCACCTCACATTGGCGTTGTCTCTTGCTCCCAGCGACCATAATCTGCTTGGTCATGACTCCCATTGCCCCTTCATTATGTCATAGGTATGATAAAGTGGTAAACCTACACGAACTTGCTCCTTCAGCTTGCCAGGTGAAAGCCTAGCTTTGAGTTACTTGGCGTCCTCTTTCTTCTTTCTTCCGCCGTTGCGGGGCACCCTGGCGCCTTTTCTTCTGTTATTGAGAGGTGCATTGGCGCCGTGACAATCTCTGAAGCCTATCTCCTGGCTGCGCCGCGCCTTACAGTGAAAACTGCCCCGCCTATACCGGCCATGCCTAAGGCAAGCCAGCAAGCTAAGAGGGCTAGCTCATTGGGTGGGCAAGCCTCTCCTCTTTCTCGGCGTCAAAACAATGGAGCCAGCCACGGCTCCTGTGCAGGTCAGGCTTCTTTGGCCTCATCATCGCTTTGCTCTACGTCTGCATGAACCTTCAACTCGACCCATAGCGCCTTCTTTGATGGTGTATTGTAGTGTCATTGAACAAATTTGTTCTAGGATTTTGATGGAAACCTTGGTGGAGAAGAAAAGGTGAAGTAATCATATTTGCTTTACCTCCAACACCTGGAAAGGGAGAGGAGGGAGGAGGAGAAGCGCCGGGGCATTGACAAAGCCACCCAGATTCAGGACGAGATTAGACAGCGGATAGGGTGGTGGAAGGCTCTGGTTGAACTCCGTAAGTTAAGGACACGCGGTGAAGGATATGACCCATGGACAAACGGAGTGATATCATTGACACTTCGGTTGCTTTGAAGTGGTATTGGGTTTACGATGCCGTATGTCTGGCTCTTGCTAAGGAACATCGCTCTTGTGGGTCACTGCAGATAGCTAACCCCATCTTAAGGTGAAGCAACTCCCTTGGTGATTTCCGTCGCCGAGTATGGTGGCGTCCAGAATTATGGCAATTTCAGGGGGATTGCCACTCCTTCGGCTCGCAATGACAGATGCGACGTCAGGGTTATTCTCTGATTAGCAGCAGTAGTCCTATCATGGCCACGAAAGCTAGTCCTGCGCCAAATAGAAACGGGGCAGCTGGATTAAGCACTTGCCATAGCCAGCCAGCGATGACGCTTGCCGGGAGTAGGGTAATTCCTACTATGCCGTGGAAGAGACCGTAAGCTGTTCCCCTCTTCTCTACAGGCACCAAATCAGCTACAAAAGCACGGGCTACTCCTTCAGCTAACCCATAATAGAGCCCGTAGAAAGCAAACAGCAGCCATAATTGCCATGAAGCTGAGGCCAGGCCAAACCCGAGGTAAACCAGGGCATAGATAAGCCAGCCCAGCAAGATGACCCGCCTTCGGCCCAGTTTGTCTGACAAGATACCTGCTGGTGTGGAGACGGAGGCATAAACGAAATTGAATAGCACCAACATCAGAAGAATATGAAGGACAGGATTGCCCAGGCTTTGTGCCCGAAGGATAAGGAAAGCATCGCTGGAATTACCCAAACTGAATAGAAATATTATGCCCAGGAAAATCTTGAATCGGCTATCGAATCCAGACAGGAGACTACCAGGCCTGGCTCTGGGCGAAACGTCTGTGGAAATCTCTCTTTTGGGCTCGCGGACGAAGAAGAACATGAATAAGGCCAGTACCGCCGGAATGACGCCGATTAACACCAGTTGCTGGTAGGTGCCTGGCGCCAGTTCCAGGTTTCCTTTCTGTAATACGAAGACGATAACCACCGCTGAGATAATGCCCACAATAGCGCCGAAGGTATCCATGGCGCGGTGAAGCCCGAAACCCTTGCCCCTCTGCTCCGGGGTTAGCGAGTCAGCTATCAGGGCATCGCGAGGAGCTGTGCGAATGCCCTTGCCTACTCTATCGGCAAACCTCACGCCAAAAGCTATACCCCAGGTTGTGGCGATATACATGAAGGGCTTGGCAAAGGTGGACAAGCCGTAGCCAAGAATGGTTAGCCCTTTTCTCCTCCCTAGCTTGTCGCTGGCCATCCACTGAAGATTCTAACCAGGGAAGCTATGCTTTCAGCCGCTCCCTCAATCAGACCTATAACGGTATAAGGCGTAGCAAGCACATTCCGCAGAAATAAGGGGAGGAGAGGGAAAATCATCTCACTGCTGGCGTCGGTGAGAAAGCTGACCAGTCCCAGGAAGAAGACATTGGGGTTAACACCGAATATCTGTTTTGATTTCATACCTTGTTATTGCAGTTTGACTTGAGGTGAATCAGAGTGGTATTAGTATGATGGATAGAGGATGAATGTAAATAGCTAGCCTTGTTGTGTTGTTGCCCTCAAGGTGTCATTAACCTCCTTCTTCAAGTACCTCGTCCACCAGTTCCCTGATTTTCTTACTCGCGTCCTTAAGTACCTCCAAACCTTGCTGGGTTATCACATAGTATTTCCTCACCTTTCCTGCGACTACCCTTGAGCTTCGTTCCAGATAGCCTTTCTTTTCCAGGCGATGTAGAGCCGGATAAAGGGTGCCTGGACTTAGGTAATAGCCATGCCGTCTCAGCTCCTTGGCTATCTCGACGCCGGAGATTGGTTCCTTTGAAGCATGGTACAGGATGTGAATTCTAACAAATCCTAAGAAGAACTCTCTATCGAGCATGATAACATATTCCGATATTGTCAGGCGATATTATCATACACTGGTTGCGTCTACTTCGTCAAGATGGCTATTCTTGAAACGCCTGGTTGGGGCTCTGCTTTTTGCAAAGGGTTCGGGACAGAGTGAAGTACTCCTTGGGCATACGACGCGCTACGACGCCGCGTTCAATCGTGAACTGACATCGAGCCTTTGTCTACAAGCCAGAAGAGAGTACAACCGGACACAAAGGTAGCTGTTGTTCCAT
>JAUVWD010000095.1 GCA_030604285.1 Chloroflexota bacterium | reverse complement strand
TTTGGGCGTGCTGAAAAGGATAAACTTGCCTCTCACTACCAATCAATGGATAACTGAGAAATTTGGCAAGGCACGCCGACTAAATAAGTCGGGCCAGATCGTACCGCTCTATTTCTGCCTACTTGCTTATTCTCTTAGCCAGAAGGGAAATGAGCAATTCCTTCGCCGCCTTAATATACCAAAAAGACTAGCTCAAGCACTGCGTGATACAGTTGCTCTCAGAGCTCATCTGCCACTCTTAGATAGACCTCTGATGAAACGCAGTGAAATCTATTACTTGCTTAGGGACTATGATCCATTGGCGATACAAGCCAATGCCATAGCCTCAGAATCTTCAACAACAAGTCACCACCTCAGTCTATTCTTAAATGAATTGAGGAATGTGAAGACTCACCTGAGTGGAGAGGACCTGGCAAAGTTAGGCATTCGCCCAGGCCCAGAAGTGGGCCAGATACTTCGGAACTTGCTTAAAGCAAGGCTAGATGGGGAAACAAAGACCAAGGAGGAGGAAGAAAAACTAGCCCTGTCGGTCAAAACCATGAAGGCAAGAACTGGAGAAGCCAAGAACCAAAATAACAAAACAAAATATATTTAGGGAATTTCCCTGCCCAGCAGGCCAATAGAAACTTCCACAATGGCATTCTTGAGGCTCCCGCAAGCAACCCGGCTACATCAAAAGGCAAAATGGGTTGGAGGGAAATAAGGAAAACAGCCAGTGTTCCATATCGTTCCATCCAGTGTACAAGCCTGCTGTATCCTGGCGTGTTCTCGGGTATTGCTATCTTCTTTCCCAAATAACCAGCATAATAGCCGGTCATTTCCCCTAATGTACCTCCTACGCTGGCTACAAAAGCTGTGACAAGGGGGTTCCACGTTGATGCTACCGCTATCATCACAAATATGTGAATTGCCACAGGAACAAAAATACTAGCATTACATACCAAGGAGGTTGCAAAAACAACCAGATAAGCTGTAATAGCATACTCCTGCACCGATATATCGAAATGGGCTTCTAAATACCGAAGCAAATAGACGAGGCCAATGCTGAGACCAATGAGGGCAAGACCATAAGATGCGGTCTTAAGCCACCTTTTTCGCCTTTCCTTTTTGGCTATAATTAACTCAGCCACCGGCTCCCCTAAGCAGTGAAGATGCCACATAGCATTCTAGCCCCTGCCTTTGCAGACATAAGCACAGCTCATTAGCTTTGTCCTCTTCACAGAAGATGGTAAAAAGACATGACCCGCAGCCACACAGACAAGCGCTCGGGGCACCAGCTTCCCTAAACTTCTTCTTGTATTCATCGATCTTGGGAAAGACATCGAAGGTAATTTCGTCAAAAATGTTGAATAGAAGTGACGCCTCAATCATTTTCCCCTGCATCAAGGATGGCAAAGCTGCATGAACAAACTGTCCCTTTGTGAAATGGCTAGCCCTTAATTTGCTGTAGAGTTGCCTTGTCTTCCCTGCGATTCTAGGCAATGGCGGGGCTAGCAACACAAACCAGGTGGTAGGCGGGGTTGATAGCGGAGTTACCTTTTCCCCCTTACCCTCCACTAGAGCAGTGCCACCATAGATAAAGAAGGGGACATCTGAACCCAGTCTGGATGCCAAATCAAGCAAGTCTGAGATTGGCAAATGGATTCGCCAAAGCCTGTTAAGAGTTACAAGGGTCGCGGCAGCATCGCTGCTCCCTCCTCCCAATCCTACCCCCGAAGGTATATGCTTGCGAAGCTCAATTCTTGCTCCTTTGCTGTATTCTGTGACCTCCTTAAGAAGCATAGCAGCTTCTGTAATCAGATTGTCCTCTTCCAAGCTTGGCTCACTGCATTGAAAGGATATTTCATCAGCTAGCTCGAAGTTGAGAATATCCCGCAGATTTATTGCTTGAACGATGCTGGAGATTTGGTGGTAATCGTCGTCATATCTACCCAAGACTTCGAGAATAAGATTTACCTTGGCTGGCGCATAGACAGTAAACATAGCGACTATTTCCTACGTGGTTCAAAAAGCTCCCATACTTTTCTCCACTCCTCAAGGCTAAGGCTTTCCGCTCGCCGCTTAGCTTCTATCCCAGCCTTCTCCAGCAGTAGAGCAACTTCATCAGACGTTATTCCCAAACCTTGAGCTAGAGAATTGCGAAGCTGCTTGCGAGGTGAGCTAAAGCCACTTGTAACTATGTGAAAAAAACCGCTAACATCGGATACCTCGATAGGCAACTTGGAGTAAACATCAAGGCGCAAAACAATCGAATCCACTTTTGGCGGAGGATAGAAACTCCGACGCGGCACATAAGCTATGATAGTCGGCCTACTATAAAGCTGTGTGCTGACGCTGAGCAAGCTCATCTTACCACAGGTAGCGGCTATAGCTTCGCCCACTTCTTTCTGAACCATTACCACCATCAGTGAGGGCTTCCATGAGGCCTCCAGAAAGTGATGTAGAACTGGCGAAGTAATATAATAGGGCAGATTAGCAACAACTTTATAGCCTCGGCCAGACTCAAGTGCTCGTAAATCATGCTCCAGGAGTAGTGCAGGAGTAAGCTTAAGTATATCACCTTGGACAATTCTAACGTTAGTGAAAAGGGAAAGCCTTCTTCTCAGAACGCCAACCAGTCTGGGGTCCAGCTCAACAGCGACAAGCCTAGCTACTTCCTCAGCGAGCTTCCTAGTTAGCATGCCCAGGCCGGGACCTACCTCAATCACGATATCCTCAGAGCTAAGCTCAGCAGCAGATACAACACAGTCCAGCACATCCTCCTCGATGAGGAAATGCTGCCCTAATCTTTTCTTGGCTTTAAGGCCAAACTGGCTAAGCAAAGCTTTAACCTGTGATATCATCTTCCAAATTGTGCTAGTGCGGATTACAGAAAGAAGAACTGGCTTGGACGATGTCAAGCCAGTTCTTGTCTAGGTTTATTCTCTTACTCGCCAAATATCAAATTCTATTTTCCACCTGGCTCCCAATCCGGCGTCCCCACTATGGTAACGAAAGCCACTACAAATGGGCCGCCCAGATTATGCGCAAACCCCGCCTTGGCATCTTTCACCTGATAGCCTTCTGCCTTTCCCAACACTTGCTTTGTAAGCTCCGCTGTCATTCTGACTCCGGTAGCCCCGATAGGATGTCCAAAGCACTTGAGCCCACCGTCAGGATTTATGGGGAATTCGCCCTCTATCGCCGTCACTCCCTCCCTTATTAGATCCGCAGCTTCGCCGGGCTTGCATAGCCCCAGATCTCCATAATTTATTAGTTCTGTAATCGTGAAGCAGTCATGAACTATGCCAAAATCCAATTCCTTGCGGGGGTCCTGTATCCCTGCCTCCTTATACGCTGCCTGGGCTGCTTTCACATTTGCCGGAAGTGATAATCCGGTCCAATCTCGCCTGTAGAAGGGAAGCGCCGTCTCCACAGCCTCTCCCATTGCTTTTATCGTGGCGTAGTTGCCACTGCCGACCAAATCCTTGGCTATCTCTGGTCTTGTAAGTATGACTGCAGCCGAACCGTCAGACATGGCACAACAATCG
>JAUVWD010000084.1 GCA_030604285.1 Chloroflexota bacterium | reverse complement strand
ATAGGTAGCCCATTGCAAATCCGAAAATGCCCGTTGCGATCAGCAACGTGATGGCTTGAAAGGCTGCTCCACCCAGATCGGTCTGTCCTGTAATGAATTGTTTAATTGGCCAATTAAGATGCCAGATCGCAAAAAGCGCTGCCTGTAGAAGATTCGCTCGCCAGAACGAGAGGGATGCTCTGAAGTGACGGAGCATCACGCCTCGGAACAATCCTTCTTCCATGAAAGAGTTAACAAAATTGCCGACGATAAGAAAAAGCGCGAATGACATGCTCCCTATCATTCCCGTCTTCGGGTCAATAGCAGTGAGTACTAGAGTTGGTTCCTTGCCAGCACCGACTAAAACACTGAATTGCAGCCCATAGCTCACAACTAAGACGAGTGCCACGCCAGTGGCACCGATTATCAACGCTTTCCCGACTGATCTACTATGCAAACCGATAGCTGCAAGTGATTTTCCAACGACCCAGAGGTACACAACGACTAGCAGGAAGCCAATTGACTTGGAGAGAATGATCTCACCTAATAGCTCATCCAGTCGAAAAACGAAAACGTCTAGAACCTTGAAGATTGCAGCGATGATTAGAAGTATTACTGGTACCAGGATGGTATGCTTCATCGAGAGCTCAGACAAAGTCTGAGAGAATGGCCATCCTTTCCTTCTTGGTGACATAGGCCAATTCACCCCAAAGCCATGTAAAAGTCTAGGGACTTGATATGTAGTGTCATTTCACTATATTCCCTTCGATTGTACTCTTTTAAATGCTGGCACGTAAGTTGGTGACTCCTAGATATGCTTATTTGCTTTGTCACCTCCTCTAAATATGAATATCAAAATAGAGCAAGATGTACTTTAAGGAAACATAAAGGAATACAAATCCGAAGATTGCCTTCAAAGTAGCTGGTTTGAATCGAGCCACCAGTCTAGCGCCAATGATTGCCCCACCAGCGGCTCCAACACCTAAGGCAATAGCAGCCGGAACATCGCAGAAACCTTGAACGACCTTAATTATGCCTCCAACCAAAGCAAACCAGATAAAAGATGCCACCGATGAACCAATAGCAATCCGCAATGGCGACCTAAGAACATAGATGAAACTGGGCACCAAGGCATAGCCCCCACCAAGACCGATTATGCCAGTTAGAAACCCTACGCCACCGCCTACAACGGCTTTGACTTGCCTACTCCCCAAGAGTTCATTTCCGGCATCTCTGCCGCTTGCCGGCGAAATACCCCTTCATAAACCATCCTTATAGCAACCCAAATGAAAGCTAAGCCAACGATTAAATCAATTACAGCGCCGTATTGACGGACATAATAGAAAAGCGCGGAGCTGGCAAGCACCCCTGCTACACCCGCTGGAGCGATATGCTTAACAGACTTCCAATCTACGTTCCCTAGCCTCCAGTGCTGTATTGCCCCGGAGGCAGCGGCAAGAATGGCCGCAACTAAACTTGTACCAACAGCAAGAGTGGAGGAAAATCGAATCCAAGACAAATAGCAGGCATCATAATGCAGCATCCACCTATGCCCAAAAGCCCGCCCACAGCGCCGGCCGCTATGCCAACCAGGAAAAAAATTAGCGAACTCATGTTACTGTTCGCCTACCCAAGCTTTCTGTACGGCAGTTAGTTAAACTTGCTCATCGCCACTTCTATTCCTTGCCTAAGAAGACAGTCAATGGCTTCAGCCACCGTGACAATTGCCGACTCAATTACCTTTTCCTCCTGAGGAGAGAAGTCGCCAAGCACATAGCTAACAATGATATCTTCGTTATTGGATTGCTCCTCGACCTGAGGTCGCCCAATACCTATTCTAATTCGGGGGAAATCCTCACTTCCCACAGCAGAAATTATAGATTTGATCCCCTTGTGTCCCCCGGAGCCACCACTACTGCGCAGGCGAATCTTGCCCGGAGGCAAATCAAGATCATCGCAGATTATTAAGAGGTCGTTTAAGGGAATACCATGCTTATGGATCAAGCAAGCTACTGCCTTACCACTGAGGTTGACAAAAGTCCTTGGCTTAGCCAGCAATAATTTGCTACCAGCTATTTCGCCAATGCCTATCCTGGCCTGGCATTGCCTACGGTCAAAACGAATGTAATGCAGACTAGCGAAATAGTTCAGGCAACGAAAGCCAATGTTATGGCGATCATGAGCATAAGTCCTGCCCGGATTGCCCAATCCAACGATGAGTTTCATCGAATTTCGCTGCCATCAAACAGGCAGCTTTTCTCTGCTTAGCCAATAGAACGGCTGCGCTATAAGCTTCACCTTGACCCTTGCAGTGATAAGGACACCTACCTTGCCTATTTCCCCGTCACTTGCGCTATCTCCGTACTTCTTTTGTCCATGATTCGTGGAGAACCTTTATCTGATCTATTATCTGCTTGCAAGCATCAAAGGCTGCCTCCCTATGAGATGCCGAGATTGCTACAAGTAGGATGTTCTCCGACAGGCGCAGGACTCCAGTTCGATGTATTATGGCTACGTCTTCTACGTTGAACTCACCCATGGTTATTTCCCTTATCTCTTCCAATCTCTCCAAAGCATTGCTGCTGCCTTCGAATTCCAATCCCAGACCCTCAGGGAACTCACGCACCGTGCCCACGTAGGTTAGTACCACACCTACCTTTGGGTTCTTCATCTTCCTGACTGCTTCGTCCACAGAAAAGTCTTCCCTTCTTATCTCTATCATCAACCTTAAGCTCGATTTCCAGATTGCCAGAGAGAGTGTATTACCCCAATCCGCAAGTATTACAACTTATGGCAGAGCATGTGCTACAAGGTGAGCTGCCGCCGATCGCTGTAGACACGTCTTCACTGGCTGCCCGGAAGCAGTTAAAAGAGGAGAGAATTCGGTTAACCTTGCCGTGACACTGAGGACAGAATGCAGCTTCATTTGCTTGGCTTAAGGGGCGCAGCAATTCAAACTTCAACTTACAATCAGGGCAAGAATACTCATAAATAGGCATTTTTACCTCCTATTCCCAACCCTCCCAGTGCAAAACCATAAGCCAGCCACTGACCATTCCAGAAAGTCACTCTAGCCACCAACACTCCACCCTTCGTGGCATAGAAAGAGCCCAGAAAATGCCTTTCTACCATTTGAGACCCCTTAGTTCACGATCACTCAACGACCCTTCCCGGTCTCGCCACCACCTGGAAATTCTGAGGAGGGCGAATCGCCTCCAAGACATCTAGTTTGCCCAGCTTCTCCAGGCGGTCAATAATGAGACACCAAGCACAGTCCTTGTCAGGATCGACCTCGCATTTGCCGTTGGTGGCACCCCCACAGGGTCCGTTAAGCAGACCTTTGGCGCACCTCGCAATGGGGCAAATACCGCCAGTCAGAGCCAAAATGCAGTCGCCGCAGGCAACACATCTTTCCTCAAAAGTGCCTTCCTCTCTCATCTCCGTCCCGATGAAAAGGGTATTCTGACCTGGGAAGACAAGCACCTCAGGCAAAACCTCAGCTATAGTTTGCACCCCCAGGCCACAAGATAGAGAGAGAATGGCCTCCACATCTTCTATTTGAGGCTTGAGCGTAGTGACTGTCAAATGAGAATCGCACTGCTTGGCCACTGTAGTTACCTTGATTCTGAGATTTCTACCTCTTAACCTTCCGGCAAGGTCAACTAATTCGCCTAACGTCTGGGCCTCTCTCAAGCTCCTTGGCGGTTGCGTGCACCCATCGCAGCCAGCGATCAAAAGCCTTTAGAGGAGATTTTGGATTTCCTATCTCCTTACAGTAGTATTTTGATCGCTGGCTGCGATGGGTGCACGCAACCGCCAAGGGGCTTGAGAGAGGCCCAGACATTAGGTGAACTAATTGAGCTTGCCGGAAGGTTAAGAGGTAGAAATTTCAGAATCAAGGT
>JAUVWD010000005.1 GCA_030604285.1 Chloroflexota bacterium | reverse complement strand
TCCGTCCCCGGCTTCAGCCCAAAAACAGAGAGGCAGACTATCCCCACAAGCGTCGCTATGGCTGAAGCGAGGAAAAACCAGCGTTTCTTGCCTACAAAATCAATCATTGGCTCACACCATAGGCTGACGGTCTAAGCGCCAGTCGGCGGCCCAGAATCAGGCGAAGAAAGGTTCGAGTCACGACTATGGCGGTGAACATGCTCAAAGCCACACCAATAAACAGGGTTATGGCGAACCCCCTGACCATTAAGGCACCCAGTGCACCACCAAACCAGAAGAGGACAGCACAGGCAATGAAGGTAGTAATATTGCTGTCACGGATAGCTGTCCAAGCACGGTTAAACCCGGCCTCCACGGCGGCACCAGGAGTACGCCCGGCTCGTAATTCCTCCTTCATCCTTTCAAAGATGAGGACATTGGCATCCACCGCCATACCCAAGGATAGTATGAAGGCAGCAACGCCGGGAAGGGTCAAAGTTATGGCAAAAAGCTTAAAGATGGATAAGAGTAAGGTGCCGTAGATTCCTAAGCTGAGGCAGGCAATCAAACCGGGTAAGCGGTAGTATAAAATCATGAATAACAATAACAATGCCACTCCAATCCCGGCGGCGAGCAGGCTTTTCTTGATAGAATCGGCGCCTAGAGTGGCATCTACGGTCCTCTCGTAAAGAGGAACCTCGGGGATGAATACCGCGGAGCCATCTTCCTCTTCCCAATGCCCCAACTGTGCAGGCAGACGTCCATAATTCAGTGTTGTAGATAGATCTTGAGCATCCGTCAAACTCAAACCCTCAATTTGTCCCCTGTCGGTAATTACGCCCTGGACTATAGGAGTGATAGGATGCCCATCCGCGCCGCGGAGTGGCTCATCATCAAGAAAGATACCCAGCGGTTTGCCTATAAGACGACCAGTTATCTGCTCGGAAAGCTGCCGCCCAGTTTCATCCCACTCAAATATTAAGAGTGGTCTGCCAAGTTGATCCAAATCAACGTGGGTATTTTCCTTGAAATACCTGCTGGTGAGCGTTAATTCCTCACCATCGGCCGTCCCGGTAGCAGGAACCCACTCTCCTTCCGCATTCTGCTCCCTGAATTCGAGAATCCCCACCCGTCCAATGAGCTCCTTAGCCCTCTCAACGTCACTGATGCCAGGTAACTGGATAGCGACGGCATATTCTCCCTCTTGTTTTTGTATTTCAATGATTGGCTCTGTTATCCCCAGGGCATTGACACGCCTTTCAATAACTCCCTTCAGGCCATCCATAACTTGATCCCTGTCGCCAGGGTCAATATCGCTAAGATCAGCCTGGTATACCAGATAGCTACCTCCTTTGAGGTCCAAGCCGAGCATTAACCCGTGTCTGCCAAAGACATCTCTATCTAGGGGCACTACTGACCACAGGGCGAAGCCAAATAGGGCAAGGATGAAAATCAGCATATAAATATTTCTTCTCAATTAACCGCTGTCCCTCTACATTGCCCTGCTTGGCATTGCCCTTTATCTAGTTCCTTCCGCACTGAAGCTAGAGCTTCCTCTCGAGTGGTCAAATCGCCGCTGGCCTGGGCTTCCCGAACCATAGCTAAGAGCTCCCCAAGCAATGGCCCTGGACTTAACCCAAAGACATTCATCAAGTCATGCCCATCAATGAGCTTCACCGGCAGAACTTCGACTTGCTGCTTATCATGTTCCGTCAATACATAGGTTATAAGCTGGCAACGCTCCTTCCATTCCTCCATATCTACAAGAGGTCCGCGACTAGCCAGGTAATCAGCTAGAGCCAGGATCAGGATATCAATGCCGGCGTCACCAGTGTCCCGGAAGTAGCGATAAATTGCGCGCTGAGTAGGCAACTCCTCGTTTGCCATTTGAGCCGGGCGCAGGTGATGATAGACAAGGCTTTTCACCAGATTTATCTCCCGATTACTAAACCGCAACCTCTCCAGAATGGCTACCGCCATATCAGCTCCTTCCTTAGTATGGCCATAGAAGTGTGCTCTACCTTCATCATTAACAGACTTTGTCTGGGGTTTAGCGATATCATGAAGTAGCCCACCCAGTTTGAGCAAGGCTTTGCGATTGCTTCCACTGGACACTTCTTGCGACAGGTGCTGATCTATCGCATCTGACCATGGGGCAATAGCCAACATATCCGCACTGCCATATTCCAAGGCGTTTTCTCTGGTTAAGAATTCTATAGCAGCAACCGTTTGCAAGGAGTGGTCGAAAACATCCCAGAAGTGAAACCTTGGCTGTTCTACGCCTTTGCATTCTGACATCTCGGGAATCAAGGCTAGAAGCAAGCCAAGCTCATCCAGATAGATCAGATAATAGGCAGCTCGGGGGAGCCTAAGCAATCGGAGCAATTCCTCTCTAGTTCTCTCCCCGGGGACTTTAAAGATGTAATGGGAGTAGCCGCGGATTAAAGCTTCAGTCGCTGGCTCAATTACGAATCCGAGCTCAGCAGCAATGCGGACGGCGCGCAGTAGCCTAGCAGCATCGTTTTCGAATACCTGCTTGCTCACTGCCCGCACTATCCTGCCATTTAAGTCCTTCTCGCCAGAAAAGGGGTCGATGAGCTCTACTTGAGCTTGCTTCGCTGCCCCTTCGCTCCGCTCAGGGCTTTGGCTCACCGCAATGATAAATTGCTCGAGCTCCATGGCCATAGCATTTAATGTGAAATCGCGGCGGGCGAGGTCAGATTCAATGTTGCCCAAGAAAGAGGAAAAATCGAGATTCCACTCCACCCTGGGAAATCCTCTGTTTTCTCGGGAGCCACGTTGTTCGTCTTTGCCCACTACTACTATTCTAGCTATGCCATTCAGCTCATCAAGGAGCACAAATTTTCCTTCTATTGCCTTGGCTACTTTCTGGGCCAAAGCTATAGCATCACCGTCTACAGCGATGTCGATATCCTCGGTCTCTCTGCCCAGGAGCCAGTCACGGACGAAGCCACCAACGATATAAGTTCGATATCCTTGACGGAGTAGCAGATGAGATATCTTGTCTAAGATGGGGGCGGCACCAGTTTGTCTTAAGAGGGTCACTATGGGAATTATATTCTGAGGAGGCACCTGCTGTAAAGGATTAGAGTTGTAGAGGGCTACTACCTGGGAGTGATCATTGACACCAAAGTCCTGACAGAAGCAAAATGACCACCGTCTAGCACGATAGTCTGCCCTGTTATGTAGCTTGAAGCCTCCGATGCCAAAAATAGAGCGACATCAACCATTTCCTCAGGTTCAGCTATACGTCCCAAAACTGTATTATCCATGAAGCTCTTAGAAATTACTGGGTTATCCCACAGTGCCTCAGCAAATTGGGTTTTCACGAGCCCCGGGGCAATCGCGTTTACCCTGATATTATACTGTCCCCATTCTTGGGCAAGCACCTTCGTAAGCATGATCACACCCGCCTTGCTTATACAATACGTTCCAATTCCCACTGAAGGGTCGATCCCACCCTGTGAGGCTACGTTGATGATGGTTCCGCCACCTTTCTGTCGCATTACTTTGCCTACCTGCTGTGCCAGAAAGAAATACCCCTTCAGGTTTAGTCCTATAATTACCTCCCAAGCCTTTTCATCTATATCAAATACGGAGCCAAATACAGGATTGGTGCCAGCATTATTGACTAAGATATCAATACGATCAAATTCGTCCATCGCCTTTTTGACCAAGTTATCGATTTCCGGAAGATGGCGAACATTAGCCGACACAGCCAGGGCTCTCCTCCCTATGTCCGATATCTCCTGAGCCACCGCTTCTAAATTCGGCAGCTTGCGGCTAGCAAGAACTACATCAGCACCTGCCTCCGCCAAACCCAAGGCAATAGCTCTACCAATCCCTTGGCTCCCTCCAGTGACCAAGGCTACCTTCCCTGGGAGGCGAAACTTATCTAAGAATGCCTTTCTTTCAGATGTTACCTCATGCTCGCTGCTCACGATCTTCTCTCCTTTCGTCCTCGCTTTACAACAATTGCTCGATTCTCAATTCAAAACCGAATTGAAGGGTTTTGCCTTCAGCACTTTCAACTGATCCGATTTTCTGCTGACACAAGCGAAGTATTTTGCTATTTTCTTATGGCGTGCTCCTTCAATATGTCATAGGTATCCTGGATCGAGGGGGGGCAACCCTTCAATCGAATGGCGTCCTTGCGCTCCTTGTTAGCTGTGATGGCGCAGTTGCCCAGGAGGAAAACTTGTCTCGATTTCTCTTTGGCTTTCGGCTCCAGTCCCATGCAAAATTCCATGTTATCGAAGGTTGCCCCACGATTCTCCTCAAGGTACTGGCAGATACCTGTCCACGCCGTTGTGCCACAGGCAGTGCAAACCAATGCCCCAGGATCATCCATGGCAATCCCCTTCACTTCATAATCCTCGCTAAGGGTTTCTCCAGCCAACACCAATCTCCATTCCAGTTTGGTAGCGACATCCTCTATCCTTTCCCCCTTTATATGTATGGTCTCCAGGTCCAACGATCTTCCTGTCATCTGAGCAAATTCCTGAAATTGAGGCACAGTCTCGGGATCAATGCCCAAGATGGTGGAGCCCACCAAGTCACAAGATAAGACATCCTTCCCAGCAATGATCAAATCGAGACGATGGGCATCATCTCCCCACGGTCCTCGTTGCAAGGCATAGATGCCATCGATAATGGTTAACTCAGGCTTGATCTTGGTGTTCAATAAGGCAATGAAGTGACCCAGACCAAAGCGGTGAAAGTTCTTCTTTGATGTGTTATGTAAACAGCCCTTGAGGTTCTTGAGACCTAAAGAGACCATCGACTGCCTGTGAGTCTTCATAACCGGCACATCAATCAAGAAATCAGCTTCCAGAGCCACCTTTGAGACTTCAACCCTTTTCCTTCCCATAACAAACCTGGCAAATTCCCCTTCATTGAAATCGACTAGATTAACACCCAGCGTTTGGGCCAGCTCTCGGATGCCAGACCATTCGAAAGCCCTGGTAGAGTCCCATCTAAACTCCGGTAACAGTATTGGCCCCTCACCTATGGTGATATTGGTGCAGCCGTAGTCACGCAGCAGTCGAACAAGGTCCCCAAGGACTATAGTGGTGGTAACCACTCCGTTTGGCGGCTGGGTCCTTCTGAGGCCCTGACCCGCGTTAGGCTTAATCAGGACTTTATCACTAGTTTTCAGCTTCTCAAACCCGTCGCACAGTTCTAGCGCCTTCCTCAAGGCATTTGGCGTTTGATCATATTTGACAACGGCTACAGTGGCACGTCCCATAAATATAAACCTCCTTTCTAACTCCCTGAATGTGTGCTTATCAAAAAGTAGGTTCTTCCTTTAGGTATTTTGACTGATCTAGGTCTTTAGTGATACCAGCGAGATATCTTGCTATGTTCTTCTTTGATTCATAATCATACTCGGCATTCAACGTGATTGTTTCCATGATAGGGGAACCGCCGCCGTGAACCCCGGCGATTTGATACCAATAAGCCATAGCCGAGGCACCGATGTTCTCTACCAGTCTCCAGATACGATGTTGCTCTTCAGAAGATAATTTAGGGTTTCTCTTTATATACTTGTCCAGGTCTTGTTTGGTGGGGTCAGCAGAAAAGTCCTCCTCAAAAGGCAGAGTCACCGATAGACCTCCAGCTATTTCGGTTAATATATTGTACTCATGATAAATAGTCTCCCCCATAAGCCTTCTCCCCACATTTACATATATAGCATTGGGAAAGAACGTGCCCGAGGAGGTCTTCTCCCCATAAAGAGCACTGGCTATACCGGCGGCATATGATAATTCTCCACCCCCGGCAAACTCAGACAGTTTTTGCCTTACATGAGGAATTCCTTCGATGTTGTTAGCTTCGGCAACTAGAGCTGTGGCACCACACAAGATGTCTGATACCGCAGGCTTACACCCCGTATAGCTATGCCTATGGGAGTCAGCAAAAAGTAAGGCAAGCCTTCTGCCAAACTCCCACTCTTTACACATAAATACCCTTTCTTTAGGGATGAAGGTATTATCGAAAACCACAACAGACTCCGAAACCCCGTATTCAGCTAAAGGTGCCTCCAATTGTTTTCTCTCTCGTATCCAGGCTGGTCGAGTGATCAACCTTACACCATCCCAGTCTGCTGGAATCGCAAATGCCACTGCATAATCTCTGTCTTTTTCTGTCATAGCACGGGTTGGGATCACTATTATCTCATCAGCATAGGCTGCCATTGTTATGCTGATCTTTGCCCCTCTCACCACAATGCCATCGCTCCTCACGTCAACGATATGAACATAAGCATCAGGGTCCGGTTGTTCATGAGGTCTTTTGGTTCTATCTCCCTTCATATCTGTTTGGGCGGCGGCGGCGGTTAGATCATTCTCTTGATAACCCTTCAAGAAATTAAGAAAACGGGAATGGTAGTCTGTCCCGTATTTCTCATCCATTTCTTTGGTACAAATTGAAAGGCCAACTATCGTGTCACAGCCCATACATCTTTGGATGCAGCCACCGACTCTTTGAGCCAGTAGGCGTATCATCTTCTGTTTTTGCATCAGGTCATACGGATTTTGGGGCGGATAAGTAAAGCGATTGACTCTTTTCCCTATTAGGGGGGAGGTGGCAGTCATTAGATCTTCCCAATCTGGATTTTGCGCCAAGTCAAAGGTAACAGACATAACCCTTATGCCGGGCATAATTCTGGGGTCATCTCTGCGTACTCTCTCACCTGCTACGTAGACATTGGCTTTCAGTTTCATCAAATCTGAAAAATACTCTGCTGACGTCCTCACGATTTCACCTCCTTACACTAGTTTGTAATTCTCCTTCGCATATGGTTAT
The DNA here is from genome assembly GCA_030604285.1 of Chloroflexota bacterium. Taxonomy (GTDB): domain Bacteria; phylum Chloroflexota; class Dehalococcoidia; order GIF9; family AB-539-J10; genus JADFUX01. The sequence goes on along the minus strand of JAUVWD010000005.1, from coordinate 7,927 downwards.
CTAGGAACCTCCGTACATCTTCCGATACCTCTCCAACATCGCCCTAGGAGTTACCGTAGGTCTTTCATATCTAGGCAGCTCTTTTTCTATGCCAAATAGATATTTCGCTATACTCTTCAAACGTTCCGTATCGTATCTTGCCATCATGGAAATAGTCTCCATTTGGGGGGATCCCCCGCCATGCAACCCAGCTACCTGCATTACTCCAGCAAGTTCTGAAACCAGCAGATTCTCTATACCTCGGAAACACCTATGTTGGTTTTCTGAGGATATTTTCGGGTTTCTCATCATGTATTTGTTCGCCAGTTCCCCTATTTCCTGGGTGAAGAATTCCTCCTCAAAAGGCAGCGTAGCTGACAAACCTCCAGCAAGGTCGGCGAGGATCTTATACTCATCATAAATCTCCTCCCCAGCGAGTCTCCTGCCGGCATTAGTTAAGACTTCATCAGGTATATAGGTTCCGGATGGTGACTTCTCGGCACGATAAGCACTCATCTGGCCGGCGGCAAAGACAAGCTCCGCTGTGCCTATCATATGGGATATCTTTTCCCTTACATGAGCTTCTCGTTCAATTCCATTGTATTCTGCTACAAGTGCGGCCGCGCTAGCTAAAACTTCCGACACAGCAGGCTTGCAGCCAGTATACGAATGCCTGTGATAGTGAGCGAAAAGCAGGGCAAGAAAACCAGCGTAGGGTGTTTGCCTTGGGTCGCCCGCTCCATCCAGAAAGACCCTCTCCCTGGGGACAAAGACATCATCAAAGATGGTAAATGATTCCGCATCACCTATTTCTGCAATAGGAGCTTTCAGCCATTTCCTCCTGTAATGATATGCCGGCCTGACAAGCATTTTCACTCCTTCCCAGTCAGCAGGAAGGGCGAATGCGACAGCATATTCGTTATCCTTATCTGTCATGAATCTCGTAGGTAGAGCTATTATTTCATCACCAACTGGAGCAACCGTATTATCAATCTTGGCACCTCTTACCACAATTCCATCGGGCCTGCTTTCTACAATCCTTAGATAAAGGTCAGGATCAGCTTGCTCATGAGGTCTCTTTAGCCTGTCACCTTTACAGTCAGTCTGAGCACAGTTAGCACATATATCATTGTCCTGCCAGTATCTCAGATACTTCAGGAAGTTTTGGTGTGTATCTGTGCCCAACGCCTGATCCATCTCATAGGTAACAACCGAAAGGGCATTCATAGCATCTGTTCCCATACACCTCATGATACATCCTCCCACCCGGTGGCTTAGGAGCCTGGTCATCAGTTGCTTATCTAGCAGATCTTCTTTGCTCTGGTGGATGTGAGTGAATCTGTTTATCCCCTCCCCTGTTAAATGTGACGTTACAGTGCACACATCCCGATACTCGGGGTCATTGGCGCGGTCATAGGTCTCCTGTATGATGCGTAGCTGTCCGGTAAGCCTTTCATCGGTCCTATCTACTTTCTCCCCGCCCATATAGAGATTCCTCCTCATTTTCTTCAACCGGTCATAATATTCATCAAAAGTCTTCATCATTTCCACCTCCTTAGTCTCGAATTATCTCAGGAAATCCTATCTCGTATTCCTTTGGTAGCAACTGAAGGGGCCATTAGGGTGTCACAGCCCATACCTCTCTGCACGCAACCCCGGCTCTCTGAGCAAGTATTGCCTAGAATTGGAGTATTTGTTGATTCGGTCAGCCATTGTGGCGAATCATATTCCAAGGAGGCACTTGCTGTAAAGGGTGGGCTATGTGCGTTAGTGGAAGCGGAAATATTGGTTCACCCTGGCAATAGCCTTAGCTGCCCGTTCCATGGTTGGAAAGACAGGGATCGAAGCTTGGGACAATCGATTCTCTATCTTGAGGCGCTCCATTTCGCTAGAACCCGGAGGCACAACAACCACCACAGGCTTGCTGCACTTGCTCGCCAAATCTATAAGGGTATCGTTCATTGCGTCTGAGATTTGCGGCGACCCGTACTTCAAAAGTATATCCGCATCTTCTTGCACTATGACAAGTTGGACATTTGCATCGGCCACGATGACTTCCACCACTTTTCGTAGAATGGAAGGTTGCCCGTAGCCCTGGCTGATATCTACGGGATTGCGCACTATGCTGCCTACTCGGCCCAGGATATTGACTAACTCCTGCCGAGTTGCCTTAGAGAGAGCAGGGATATTCAATCCCTCCTCACTACAGGCATCGCCTGCTGACACGGAAATACCGCCGCCACCTCCACACAATCCCCCAACAATGGCTACACCGATGCCTTGCCAGTTGCGGACTTTTTGGAACAGGAGCACCACATCAGCTAACTCCTCCAGGCTATTTACTTCAATGGCACCAGCTTGCTTCAGCATCGTTGACCAAATAGCTGCCGAGCTGATTAGGGAGCCGGTGTGCGACATAGCTGCTTCAGCACCAGCTTCGGTCTTTCCTCCCTTCCAGGCAACTAATGGCTTCACACTGGCCACCATTTTCATGCTGTCAAAAAGGCGGCGCCCGTCTCTGGTTCCTTCAAAGTAGGCAGCGATGATTTTGGTCTTTGGGTCGGCAGCCAAATATTGCAAAAAATCCGCGGCATCCAAATCAGCACCGTTGCCAAAGCTAACCCCTTTGCTGAAGCCGATGCCACGAGCTATTCCAATTTCCACCAGTTTGTCAGCAAGTCCACCACTTTGAGAGATAAAGCCCACCGAGCCATCCAGGCCGATTCTTGCTGTGGGTGCCGGGCCGCAGGGAAACCTGCTCTCCGAGCAATAAGCACCGATGCAATTTGGACCAATGATACGAATGCCATTTCGCCTTGCTTTTATTACTACGTCTCGTTCCAACTCATATCCCTCAGCGTCGCCTATCTCGCTGAATCCAGCGGTAAAGAAATGGACAAATTTCACTTTCTTTAAGGCACAATCATCCAGGAGTTCCAAGACAGATCGTCGTGGAATGCACACTACCACATAATCTATCTCCCCCGGGATTGACCTCAGGCTAGGAAATATCTTTGAACCTGCTATAGTTCCCCCACCCGATCCTACTGGGTAAACATTCCCTTTGAAATTGGCAGAGAGCAAGCCTCTAACCCAGACAGAGCCGACTTTCCGTTCCTCGGTTGAAACGCCTACAACGGCAATAGACTTGGGGTAAAACAGGGCCTCAAACTCTTCAAGTCTTTTCTCAAACAATGGCTTACCCCTTTTCCTATCAATTATAATACATAGTCCCGCTTTGGCGAACCTTTGCTTGTGGCGATAACGAGTTCGCCTTGGCTGCCGAAGGTGGGTCGGGTTTCCCAGGTTATATGTGAATTAGTATAATTGGCCAAGACGACTAAACACAATAGTCGAAGGTTTATCACCATAACCTGATCGACATCAGAGTGCAACGGGGGTTCAAGAAACGGTGACTCCCCGCATTAACAAGATTGCTGGCGAGAAAGAACCGTGCAGGCGGAAGAACAACATAGCTCTGTCCCCAGAGTCCCCGGTAATTAAGGCTGATCCGGGCATGAAGATGGGTGCGACTTGCAGAGCTGCTGATGTTCAGAATATGGACTGTCTCACGAGTCTCAGCCCTCCTAGCGAATATTTCCTACTAGATGCCCTTATCCCGATAGGTCTCGTCACCGGCCATGACACCGTATCCAAAATTGGAGGCATTAACCCACGGGTGTTGTAACTCAATTGAAGAAATTTGTGGAACCCAAATCCGTAGCTCTTTTTGGTATATCACGATACCCTAGAGAAGGGGGGTTCAATATCTTGCAGCACTTGCTCAACTATGGCTATGAAGGCAGGATTTACCCCGTACATCCTGAGGCTGATGAAATCTTGGGAGTAAAAGCCTATCATAGAGTAGCGGACGTGCCAGAAGACGTTGATTTGGCGGTGATAAACTTGCCTCGGTCTTTAGTCCCCGGGATAGCCAGGGACTGTGTTGAAAAGGGCATTTCAGCCATCATCATAGCAACGCAGGGGTTTGCCGATGCCAATGATGTAAAGGGCGAGCAACTGCAGAAAGAGATAGACGAGATTATCAGCGGCAAGGCGAGAGTGCTCGGCCCAAATACCTTTGGCACGGCTAATGCCTTTATCAATTTCAGTTCATCTTTTGCTGAATTGAAGATGAAGAGAATGCCTGTCGGCTTGATTTGTCAAACTGGAGTTCTCTATGTGGGTAGCCCAGATTTGAGCTTACTGGGGAAAGGGATTGATTTAGGCAACGGTTGCGATCTTGATTTTGCCAATGCATTAGAGTACTTTGAGCACGATGACGATGTCAGGGTGATCGCCCTACACACTGAAGGCATGCGAGACGCTGGGAGCTTCTTAAGTGTAGCCAAGCGTGTGGCTCACAAGAAGCCTATGGTTGTCCTAAAAACAGGCAGAAGCGGGCTTGCTGCCCAGGCTGCCCAGTCCCACACGGGTTCGTTGGTAGGCAAAGATGAAGTATGGGAAGCGGCGCTGAAGCAATGCGGGGCAATCAGAGTGAGCGACATAGACGAACTTGGCGACACGGTGAGAATCCTTTCTGCACTGCCCCTGATGAAAGGAAGGAGAATTGGCGTTCTCACTTATACCGGCGGGTTTGCCGTCGCGAGCATAGACGCCTCGCAGAGATTTGGTCTAGAGATTGCTGAGCTATCGCCTGGAACGTTGGAGCAGCTTAACGCGATATCCCCTCCCTGGTTCACCGTCGCTAACCCAGTGGATATATGGCCAGCAACGATACTCTCCAGGCGGCCAATGCTCAAAGTGTTCAGGCAGGCCCTGGAAATTCTCTTTTCTGACCTCGCAGTAGACGCCGTCCTGTGCATATGCGGCATCTGGGAGGACGCTGTTTGTAACAAGTTTTGCCAGTACACGGAGAGGCTTGCTCAAAGTTACCCTCATAAGCCTTTGGTCTGGTACATCTATGGTCCTTTAGCTAACGAAGCTAAGAGTGCGTTGGAAGAAACGGGCAAAACAGGAGTTTTCTCCAGCCCTGATAGGGCCATCGGGGCTCTGGCTCATCTGGCGGACTACTCGCAGTTTCTGGGAGAATTCCAGGCTCCCGAGGGCGTTTGATAATCATGGATATTCTGGCCCAAATGAAGAAATTTGTGGAACCTGAATCTGTAGCCCTTATTGGTGTATCGCGCTCGCCGGAGCCGATAAGCGGTCTAAAGTTCGATATTTTAGGAAATCTACTCGATTACGGCTATAAAGGCAGGATTTATCCCGTGAATCCCCATGCCAGCGAAATTCTGGGAATTAAGACCTATCCCAGTATTGGAGAAGTGGCAGAAGGTGTTGATTTGGCGGTGATAAACTTACCTCGGTCTTTAGTCCCCGGCGTAACCAGGGAGTCTGTTGAAAAGGGCATTTGGGCCATAACCATAGTAACGCAGGGGTTTGCCGATGCCAATGATGTGGAAGGCAAGCAATTACAGAAAGAGGTAGATGAGATTGTTAAAGGGAAGGCTAGAGTGCTTGGCCCAAATACCTTTGGCACGGCCAATGCTTTTATCAATTTCAGTTCATCATTCGTGAAAATGGAGATGAAACTGGTGCCCACCGGAGTCATCTGCCAGAGTGGCGTTTTCATGATAGGTTATCCCGGTTTGACATTAGTGGGTAAGGGGATTGATTTAGGTAATGGCTGTGATGTTGATTTTGCCGATGGGCTAGAGTACTTCGAGCAAGATAACGACGTTAAGGTGGTCGCCTTGCATGTCGAAGGCATGCGAGATGCTAGACGGTTCTTGAGTGTAGCCAATCGCGTAGCCCATAAGAAGCCTATAGTTGCCCTAAAGACGGGAAGGAGTGGGCTTGCCGCTGAAGCTGCTCAATCTCACACAGGTTCGTTGGTGGGCAAAGATGAAGTATGGGAAGTGGCACTGAAGCAATCTGGGATAACCAGGGTGAACGATATAGATGAACTGGGCGACATGGTGAAGGCCTTTTCTTTGCTGCCTTTACTGAAAGGGAAAAGGATTGGCGTTGTCACTCATACCGGTGCATGTGGCGTCATAAGCATAGATGCCTGCCAGAAGTCTGGCTTAGAGATAGCTAGGCCGTCTTCGATAGCCATGAAGCAGTTCAGCGCTGTGTCTCCTCCTTGGTTAGCGGTTAGCAATCCGGTGGATACATGGCCGGCAATAATGGTATCAAAGCAATCCCCCACGGAAGCAATGGCGGAGGCTGCCCGTGCTGTTATTAATGATGTGGATGCTGTTCTTTTCGTATGGCTTGCCACCTGTCAGCAATGGTGCGATGAGCACTCTCAACTCATGATGGAGTTAGCCAATATTTACCCGGACAAAGCTTTCGTTGCTCATCCTTATGGCCCCCTGGCTCATGAGGCTGCGGCAAAACTGGAGAAAACCGGCAAAACAATGGCTTTCTCCAGCCCTGATAGGGCTGCCAGAGCTTTGAGCCATCTGGCAGACTACTCACACTTTCTCGGGTGTTTCTAGGATTATCCTGGCATCTACAGCTATGGCCCTGTCCCTATAAGCAAATATAGGATTGAGGTCGAGTTCTTTTATCTCAGGGTTTTGCTCCACAAATTGCGACACTTTAACCATTAGCTCCTCAAGGGCGGAGATGTCAGCCGGCTCTTGCCCCCTGTAACCTTCGAGCAAAGGATACCCTTTTATTTCCCTGATCATCTCTGCGGCATCCCTCCTGGTTATAGGGACTATCCTAAAGGAAACGTCTTTCAATACTTCTACCAGTATGCCACCAAGGCCAAACATGAGGACGGGGCCAAACTGCACATCTTTACTCATGCCAACGATCACTTCAAGTCCAGGTGGAGCCATCCGTTGTATAGCCAAACCTTGAATTGCGGCATTAGGATATTTTTCCTTTATGGACGACATAATTTCACTGTAAGCTTTGCCTACCTGTGTGGCATTGGCCACACCAAGTCTAACGCCGCCAGAGTCGCTCTTGTGAACAATATCGGGGGAGGCTATTTTAAGCACTACGGGGAAACCCAGTTCTTTGCTTATTCTGATAGCCTCTGTCTTACTCTTCGCCAGCCTTGTTTCAACAACGGGAATTTCTGCCTGTTTGAGAAGTTCCTTGGATTCAATCTCCGTCAATACTGATCTTCCCTCTATCCTAGCTAAGTCCAAAACCTTGCTTTCTAGGGCCATATTTCTTGTTCCTCCTGTGATTCACTTAGGATGCCTCCTATTTTAATTCATTCCAAAGCTTTTGCATAATCCCCTGAGATCAGAGCAAAGGTGTTTATTCGAGATCAATGGGCGAGGCTCTACAACATCTCATCTTGTATTCGGCTAGCGGATATGATAGAACAACAATGCAGTAACATGAGCGGGCATGAGCTAGATTGCATTTTTAGCCCTGAATCGGTGGCTGTTGTCGGAGTTTCAACCCGACCACAAGGTTTACAAGGGACTGGGACAATATTCTTGGAAGGCCTGGTCAGGAGCAATTTCAAAGGCAAGATTTATCCTATAAATCCCAAGGGCGGAGAAACTCTCGGCTTGAAAGTCTATCCCAGCATCATCGATGTCCCGGAGCCTGTTGATTATGCCATTTGCTGCATTTCGAGTCTCCGCGTGGTGCCGTTTGTTCAGGACTGTGCCCTGAAGGGACTCAAGGCAGTTCATATCTTCAGCTCAGGTTTTTCTGAGACTGGCAGCGAAGAGGGCAAACGCTTAGAAGAAGAACTTTCCTCCTTGGCCCGTCGGAGTGGTATACGTATTATTGGCCCCAATTGTCTCGGGCCTTATCACCCCAAATCAGGCCTATCTTTCAGTAGTGGTTTCCCCAGTGAAAGTGGCCCCGTGGCTTTTGTCTCTCAGAGCGGCGCATTTTGTAACTATCTAGTTCCAGCAATGGCCCAGCGAGGCGTTAGGTTTAGCAAGGTGCTTTCCTATGGCAATGCCTGTGACGTTAATGAGTGCGACCTACTAGAATATTT
>JAUVWD010000112.1 GCA_030604285.1 Chloroflexota bacterium | reverse complement strand
GCCCCCTGGGAGAGAATAGCTTCTTCTAACGTCAAAGGCTTTGTCCTTTCGGGAGGTCCGGCTAGCGTTTATAACGCTGGAGCGCCTTTGGCTCCACCTTATACTTATGAGAGTGGCTTGCCTATTCTCGGTATTTGTTATGGGATGCAAGTTATCGCTCATCAGCTGGGCGGGTCGGTATCTTTAGGGGCAAAGCATGAATATGGTCATGCTGTCTTGCACATAAGCGATGAGGATTGCCCGCTTTTCGCTGGTCTTCCTCCCTCTTTCCCTGTGTGGATGAGCCACGGTGACGAGATAGTGGAAGTGCCTGCTGGCTTTAAGGCTCTAGCTTATACTGGAAACTCTCCCTTCGCTGTCATAGGTAATGACACCAATATCTTTGGGCTTCAGTTTCACCCTGAAGTTGTCCACACTCCACAAGGGAAAAACATCTTCCAGAATTTTCTGTTTGGGATATGCGGCTGCCGTGGGGATTGGACACCGGCCAATTTCGTAGCCGACGCCGTGGATAGAATGCAAAAACAAGTAGGGAATGGCAGGGTTATCTGTGCCCTTTCAGGCGGGGTTGATTCAGCGGTGACCGCTACCATTGTCCACCGCGCTATTGGCAGTAAGTTAACCTGTTTGTTTATTAACAATGGTCTATTGCGCCGTGAGGAACCGGAGAGAGTGCTTAACACCTTTAAGCGTAATCTCAACATGGACGTGGCTTATGTAGATGCTAGCGAGAGATTCTTGGAACGGCTACATGGGGTGACTGACCCTGAGATGAAGCGGCAGCTTGTTGGCGAAGAATTCATCCGGGTTTTTGAGGAGGAGGCGGCTAAGTTGGGCGAAGTCGATTTCCTGGCTCTAGGCACGCTCTACCCCGACGTGATTGAGAGCAGCAGTACTAGTGAAACCAGAGCCGCAGCTAGAATAAAGAGCCACCATAATGTTGGCGGCTTACCGGCCAAAATGAAGTTCACCCTCATCGAACCCTTGCGCTATTTGTTCAAGGATGAAATTCGAGAGGTAGGGTTAGCCCTTGGCTTGCCTGAAGATATGGTTTGGAGGCAACCCTTCCCGGGGCCAGGACTAGCTATCCGCATAATCGGTGAAGTGACCAAGGAAAAGCTGGAAATACTTCGCGCTGCCGATTGGATTGTGATGAACGAGATAAAAAAGGCGAAGCTCTACCGCCAACTATGGCAAAGCTTTGCTGTGCTCACCGATGTCAAGAGTGTGGGCGTCATGGGCGACTATAGGACTTATGGCTACCTAATAGCCATCAGGGCGATTAATAGCGAAGATGCCATGACTGCTGATTGGTCAAGGTTACCTTATGACCTCTTGGCTAGGATGTCTGACCGCATAGTTAATGAGGTGCCCGCCGTTAACAGAGTAGTTTATGATATTACTAGTAAGCCACCGGCGACTATAGAATGGGAGTAAACAAGGAGGAGGCGAAGATGGATTATCGTTTTGAGGACTACCCTTTCGGAGAGGGAAGTTATGAACAGCAAGATGTGAAGGCTGACTTGGAAATGATACGTGAGGATTTGATAGACGAACTGCAAGCCATAAACCAATATGAGCAGCATATAGAAAATCTAGAAAGTGAAGAAGCCGTGGCTGCATTAGAACATATCCTTGAACAGGAAAAGGAGCATGTTGCTGAATTGCTGAGATTGATCTATGCGCTCGATCCTGTGCAAGCTGAGAAGCTTAACAGGCCGATTCTCTAGGACGATGGCGAGAAGCTTAGATTAGAAGGGGGAAAGCAAGGAAACACAAAAAAAGCAAGTGCCCAAGTCAACATCAAAAGCTAAAGAAGGCCAAGACTTTGGGAGGGGGAGGATACGAGTACAGGATTGGTTAGAATCTCGCCATAATGGAATTGAAAGGGAGCAATAATCATTGAGGATACTGGTTACTGGGGGTGGAGGGAGGGAGCACACTTTGGTATGGAAGCTGCTCCAAAGTCCCAAGGTGGAGAAAGTTTTTGTAGCCCCGGGAAACGCTGGCACAGCACTCGTGGCTGAGAATTTGGATATTCGTCTCACAGATCTGGAAGCCCTTGGCAAAGCAGCTAGAGACAAAGGTATTGATTTGGTTGTTGTTGGCCCTGAGCTGCCATTGTCGTTAGGCATAGTAGATTATCTTGATAGCCTGGGTATTCCCGCTTTCGGCCCTACAAAAGCAGCTACGCAAATAGAATCGAGCAAAGTCTTTGCCAGGAACTTGATGGAGAAATATGGCATGCCTTCTCCCAAGGGAGTTGTCTTTGCCTCTTACCCTGAGGCTGCTAGATATCTAGAAAGACAGCAACCACCTATCGTAGTCAAGGCAGATGGGTTAGCTGGTGGCAAGGGAGTGATCATAGCTGACTCTATGCAAAAGGCCAAGATGGCTCTTGGCGACATTATGGAAGCGAAAATATTTGGCTCTGCTGGGGACAAGGTAATAATTGATGAACATGTTACTGGTCAAGAGGTAAGCCTCATAGCTTTCACTGATGGCAAGACAATATCACCTATGGTTCCAGCCTGCGACTACAAGAAAATCTGGGATAACGATGAAGGGCCTAATACAGGTGGCATGGGAAGCTATAGTCCACCAGGATTTTTCCCTGCCCAGCTAGTAGAAAAGGTTAGCGCTACTATCCTACTGCCAACAATAAAGGCGATGGCCAACGAAGGAATGCCTTACAAAGGAGTCCTTTATGCTGGGTTGATGGTTACTGATAAGGAGCCACTTGTACTGGAGTTCAATGCTCGCTTTGGTGATCCGGAGACCCAAGATATCTTGCCCCTCCTCAAAACCGACTTGGTGGATATCCTTTTGGCGGTGATTCAAGGCAATCTTAACCAGGTGGAAGCAGAATGGAGCACTGATGCTTGTGTGGGAGTAGTTATGGCTTCAGCAGGCTACCCTGGAAACTACAAAACAGGGGTTCCAATAGAAGGTTTGGATGACCTAGATGAAAGATCGCTGGTTTTCCATGCTGGAACGAAG
>JAUVWD010000028.1 GCA_030604285.1 Chloroflexota bacterium | reverse complement strand
TTAATTTGAAATTGGCTAGAATTATACCATAGCCCAAGAAACAATTGTACAGGCAGGCTCGAAGAAGAGTCCTTAGACCTTGACTTGTTTGATGATCACAGCGTATAGTATTCGTAGTTATACCTTGAATTGTTGCTATCCTTGAGTGTCTCGAGTGACTGTCCGGTAGAGGTCTTGGGCGTGCGGAGACTGCAACTAAACAAGGTAAGAAGTCATTTACAAAGGAGGTGTGCAGTGGCTCTAGCAGACAAGACCTTAACCTGTCGGGAGTGCAGTAGAACCTTTGTCTTTACCGTGGGTGAACAAGAATTCTATCAATCGCGCGGTTTGCAGCATGAACCTACTCGCTGCCCTGACTGCCGTGCATCCAGGCGGAGGTACGGCAGCGATTATGGTCGGTCAAGAATAATGTACAAGGCAATATGTGCCAATTGCGGATGCGAGACCGAAGTGCCCTTTGAGCCCAAAGAAGGGCGGCCAGTATACTGCGGTGACTGTTACGCTAAGATCAGAGAAGAGCGGGTTTGATCACTAACAAAGGATGAATATTGGCGTATGCCGCATAGAGCTTCGCCTTCCCGGGAATCAATCTCTTAAGGGAAAACGGCGGGTGATTAAGTCCATTACCACGCGGCTGCGAAATGACTACAATGTTTCTGTAGCTGAAGTTGATAATCAGGACTCATGGCAGCTAGCTACCTTGGGTGTGGCCAGCGTTAGCAACCACCGAGGACATGCCCATGAAATGGTATCGAGCGTGGTGAGGTTCATCAGTCAAAATTACCCTGACTTGGAGCTACTGAGTTCGGAAATAGAGATTTTTCCAGGTCCTTGAATGGTTGATGGATGCTGCTGCCTTTCTTCGTGGCCTCATAAGTTCGCCTGACTATCAGCGGCAGGTTGTTTACATTCAGCACATCCTTTCACAAGACGCTACCTTCGGTGAGCTGAACAAGCTCCTTAAGCCTGCTCTTCAGGAATGCCTTGAATCTCTAGGCATATCTGCTCTCTATAGCCACCAAGCGCAGGCACTGGATGCCATTTTCACTGGAAAGAATGTGATAGTAGCCACACCCAGCGCCAGCGGCAAGACCCTGTGTTATCACTTGCCAACCCTTGAGGCTATCTTAGATGAGAAAGATAGCCGCGCTCTTTATATTTTCCCCACCAAAGCCTTGGCCCAGGACCAGTTACGCAGCTTGAAGGAAATAGCCTGTCCCAAACTCCTTTCCCAGGAGACTATAGCTGCCTTTGATGGTGATATTCCCCAGGCAGAGAGAGCTAACATAAGGAAGCAAGCCAGGGTGGTGCTTACTAATCCAGACATGCTCCATTTTGGTATTTTGCCTAATCACCAATCTTGGTCGAAGCTGCTGCGTAAGCTCAGGTATATAGTGCTAGACGAGGCTCATATCTATCGAGGTATTTTTGGTTCTCATGTGGCTAACGTCTTGAGGCGATTGCGACGGCTTTGTGCCTTTTATGGCTGTACCCCTCAGTTTATTTGTTGCTCAGCCACCATTGCCAATCCCAAAGAGCATGCTCAGAATCTAACTGGCTTGCCCTTTGACGAAATTGTTGAGGATGGTTCATCTCGTGGCGAGAAGTATTTTGCCTTTTGGAATCCGCCAGTTGTTGATGAAGCAAAGAGCAGTCGACGCAGCTCTAATAGTGAAGCTGCTTTTCTTCTCAGCCAGCTTATTCAGAATGATATTCGTACCCTTGCATTTGCCCGCACTCGGAAGCTGACCGAGCTTATTCACATTTATGCCCAGCAGCAGTTGCCTCCTTCTCTGGCTCACCTCATCAGTCCCTATCGCGCAGGCTACCTCCCCGAAGACAGGCGCCGGATCGAGCATCAGTTCTTTGATGGCCATTTGCTTGGCTTGGTAACGACAACTGCTCTAGAGCTGGGAATAGACATTGGTGATTTGGAAGCCACAGTTCTCACCGGCTATCCCGGAAGCATTGCCAGCACTTGGCAGCAAGCCGGGCGCAGTGGACGCAGTGGAGGTAGCTCCTTGAGCTTCCTTATCGCACAGGACAATCCGCTTGACCAATACTTTATGCGCCACCCGGAATACTTTTTCGGCCAGAACTTCGACAATGCCTTAATCAACCCCGCTAACCCTTATATTCTGAAACCTCATCTTCTATGTGCTGCTTGGGAGAAACCTCTCGATGATAGTGATAAAGAATTCTTTAGTGGCGATATCAATGCTGCACTCGCGGAACTAGAGCACGAAGGCAGATTGCGAAGACACCGGGTGAAGTCGTATCTATCTCCTCTGCTTGCCTATCCCGCTCAAAATGTAAACATAAGGACAACTTCAAGGGAAAACTATGTTGTGGTCGATGCTTCCCAAGGTTGTTTGTTGGAGACGGTGGAGGCGAGCGTCGCCTTTTTTCAAATATACCCGGGTGCTATCTATCTCCACCAAGGCGAATCCTACATTATAACCGATCTCGACTTAGTCAGGCATGTTGCATTAGCAGAGCCGACTTCGGTTGGCTACTACACCCAGGCTAAGGACATCACCGACATCAGAGTAATAGAACTAGCTAAAGAAAAGAATCATGGGGTGAAAATCTATTTTGGAGATGTCGATGTCACCACCAAAGTGGTTAGCTTTAGAAAGAAGAGACAATTCACTGAAGAGGTTATCGGAGAGGAGCCACTGGATCTACCATCTCAGAGCTTCCCCACTAAAGCACTGTGGTTTGATTTACCTCAAAGGGCGATTGACAGGATAGTCCATGCAGGGCTTGATTTCCATGGTGGCTTGCATGCTTGCGAGCATGCCGCCATCGGCATACTACCGTTGTTTGCCCTTTGTGATCGGAATGACATTGGCGGCGTTTCCACTCCCTTTCATCCAGATACCGGGAAGGCACAGATCTTCATCTATGACGCTTACCCTGGGGGCATTGGCATTGCCGAAAAGGGGTTTGAGATTATGTCCGAGCTATGGCAGGCCACTTTGAAGGTAGTTGAAGAATGCCCTTGCCAGGATGGTTGCCCAAGCTGCGTTCAATCACCGAAGTGCGGCAATAATAACCAGCCTCTAGATAAGAAAGCGGCGCTAATACTGCTGAAAGAGCTGATGCGTTTGGCATTGTTTTCTACAAGTGTATGAGTTGCCAAACATGAAAATTCAAAAGAGCAAAAACACACTCTGCAAAGAAAGGAGTGTTGTTTTGCCTAATGGATATGACAAGAATCGGCTGCGACTTTGCGCCCCGATCAATGGCTTCCACTCACGATTGCGAACAAGCTCAAGAAGCTGGCTGCTGAAAATCTTGGTTACAATATTTGTAGCCTGACTCTCGTTTCCTCCTTGGCTGCTTTTACTCGAAGCAAAGTGCGTATGGCTTCAGCCACTCGACCTTGCTTGCCAATCACTCTGCCTTTATCCTCAGGGGCAACCTCCAGTTTGACAACCAGTATGTCCCCATCATCATTCTCTTCAGTAATATTTACCTGGTCCGGCTCTTTAACAATGGATTTGACAATGTATTCTACCAGCTCTTTCATTTCGTCTCCTTATGAGTTAGTTTTGGCTTGAGACCCCTGCTTAAATCTGTCCATAATGCCTAACCTACGGAGCAGGCTTGAGACTGTGTCTGTGGGCTGAGCTCCGTCTCTTAGCCATTTCAATGCCTTTTCCTCATTAATAGCGACAGTAGCAGGATCCGTTAAGGGGTTGTAATGCCCAATAATCTCGATAAAGGCGCCGTCACGAGGTGAACGGCTATCTGCTACTACCACTCGGTATATTGGTCTATGTTTCCTCCCTACCCTACGCAACCTAATTCTAACCATTTAACTCAGCTATTATCTCTCGAATAACTGTCTTTGTCAATTGCTTTGCTCCTAGAGGCAAATGCTTTATAATTCAAGGACATGAAAGTGAATAGATTACATCAGTGGGAGGTCAGCACTGCCCAAGCCAAGGAGATACAGTTGGGCCTTGCAAGACAAGTGGTGACCCAAGACGAGGTTGGCGATCCCCGCTTCGTTGCTGGTGTCGATATCTCTTCTGCCGATTCTGAGGGTATAGCTCGGGGTGCAATAGTAGTCCTTAGCTATCCTGAGCTTGCTGTGGTAGAAGTAGAAACCGCTGAGGACAAACTCGCCTTTCCCTATATCCCAGGTTTCTTATCCTTTCGAGAGTGTCCTCTAATATTGGCCGCCTGTCAAAAGCTACGTAACACTCCTGACCTTATTCTGGTTGACGGTCAGGGAGTTGCTCACCCCAGGAGGTTCGGACTTGCCTCACATCTGGGGCTCTTTCTTGCCTTGCCCACTATAGGCTGTGCTAAATCCTTGCTCTGCGGTCGGCAGAAGCCTTTGGGAGAAGAGGTTGGCTCCCATGCTGACCTAGTTGATGATGGGGAAGTCGTCGGGGCAGCCTTAAGAACCAAAATTGGAGTGGGGCCTATCTACGTTTCCGTAGGACACAAGATTAGCCTTCCTTCAGCTCTACACTGGGTAATGAACTGTTGCCGGGGCTACCGTCTTCCCGAACCCACCCGTTTAGCTCATTTTGCCGCCGGCGGAAAGTCCGTTTCTAGGCCGAGTTACCAAGAGAGACTATTCAACTAATATTAAGGGAAGGATCAAATGCAGGAGCAAAGAGAGAATTTGGAAGTCTTGCGTCGCCGAATTTCAGATATAATGGTGCATCTTTGACATTCCCGGTAGGGAAAAGGAAATCGCCCAGATAGAGGCGGAATCGGCTAGCCCCACTTTTTGGCGGCATCCAGCTAAAGCTCAAGCCACTATGCGCCAACTTTCGGCTGAAAAGAATTTGGTTCGTAGTTGCCGTGAGCTAGAGCAAAAAGTTGCCGAGCTTTCTGAGATGGCAGCATTGGCTATTGAAGAGGGAGACTACTCGATCAAAGAGGATGTTGAAAGTGAACTGAAGAAGCTAAGCTCTCGTTTGGAACAACTGGAGGCCAAGTTAGTCCTTAGCGGTGACTATGACTCGCGCAACGCCATGGTTGCCCTTCATGCTGGTGCCGGTGGCACAGAATCTCAAGATTGGGCAGATATATTGCTCAGGATGTACCTGAGGTGGGGGGAGCGACGTGACTATCATGCCGAAATATTGGACATTTCCTCTGGGGAGGAGGCTGGCATCAAAAGCGCTATCCTCGAGATTAAAGGAGATTATGCCTATGGCTACCTCAAATCTGAACATGGAGTTCACAGGTTGGTGCGGCTTTCGCCCTTTGATGCTGACCACGCTCGCCATACCTCTTTCGCCTTAGTGGAAGTCCTCCCCGAAGCTGAGGAGGCAACTGACGCTGAAATAAACCCAGAGGATTTAAGGATAGATACCTTCAGATCCAGTGGTCCTGGTGGACAGCATATGCAGAAGACCAGCAGTGCCGTGAGGGTGACCCACTTGCCCACAGGGCTAGTAGCCACATGTCAGAGCCAGAGGTCTCAACATCACAACAAGGAGACTGCCTTGAGAATCCTTCATGCTCGTCTTCTTCAGGTGGAGCGTGCCAAGAAGGAGGAGGAAAAGGCAAAGATCAAAGGCGAGCGTATTGATGCTGGTTGGGGGAATCAGATCAGGAGCTACGTTCTTCACCCCTACAAAATGGTGAAGGACCATCGTACCGGCTACGAAGTCAGTGATGCTGAGGCTGTATTGGATGGCGATTTGGATGGATTCATTACTTCTTATCTCCGTTCTAAGATGGGTGGCGAGAAATGATTCGGCGCGTTGTCTTTGCAGTTCTAGCTCTCCTTTTATTGTTCGTTCCCTCCGTCGTCAATGCTGATAGCGGCATCTCAGTTCTGGACAGCAGTGTGGAGGTGCATTTCCCCAGTGAGCTTATTTTCAACCTTGAAGCTGATAGTTCTGCTGATATCGTTGACGCTCGCCTTCACTATCAGGTGGACAAGACGAACTATGCTCAAGTTACCAGTGAGGGCTGGTCTGATTTCGCGCCGGCAACAAGGATAGAAACTCGCTGGGTATGGGACATGAGGAAAGCAAGCCTGCCTCCCGGCGCTGCAGTAACATATTGGTGGACAGTTGAGGATGCTGACGGAAATAAGCTTGAAACTCCTGCACGGTTAGTTTACTTTGATGACCTTCGTTATCCCTGGCAGAGTTTGACCAGTGATGGGCTAACTCTCTTTTGGTATGAAGGTAGCGATTCCTTCGCTCGAGAACTAATGGATACTTGCAAACAAGGACTTAATAGATTGAAGCCCATTTGTCAACCGGAGGCGTGGAGTGCTGAAGCAAGCCCGATGCCTGTCACGATATATGTCTATGCCTCAACTGTGGACTTGCGAGGAGCCATGATTTTTCCTCAGGAATGGACTGGGGGCGCGGCCTTCACCGATTTTGGCACAATCGTCATTGGTATTCCGCCAGACCAAGTCGATTGGGGTAAGAGAGCTCTGGTTCATGAACTGACGCACGTGGTTGTTCATCAGGCAACCTTCGGCCCTTATGGTGCCCTTCCCGTCTGGCTTGATGAAGGTTTAGCTATGTATAATGAAGGGCAGCTTGAGTGGTTTTTCCAATCCTGGCTGAATAAGGCTGTTTCCGAAGACGAGCTTATTTCAGTGGCCAGTTTATGCAGTCCCTTTTCTGCTGAGCCTGAAAAAGCTTATCTCTCTTATGCCCAGAGCTATAGCCTTGTGGAATACCTCATGCATAATTACGGTCAGGGCAAGATGCTTGAACTTCTTGGGCTTTTCAAACAAGGAAACACCTGTGACGCAGCTTTGACCCAGGTCTACGGTTTTGATACAGATGGCCTTGATAGCCGCTGGCGAGAAACGCTGGCTACCCCCACAGCTATTGCGAGCGAAGCGTGGCAATCTCACCCGGCATTGATTGGCGTGTTATCAGCACTAGCTACATCGCTGGCTTTGGCTGGTGCTTTAGCTCTGGAGGAATGGACATGGCGGAGATCACGCAAGAAAGGTTAACTATGGAGAGTGACCGTTAGGTATGTCTAGGTACGCCAATCGGAGTAAAAGGTAAATTGTCTTGCATATTAATAGCTGTGGGAGCAGTCATCCTGGATGATAATGACCGAATCCTCTTGGTGAGGCACAAGAAGGAGAGGGGCGGCTATTGGCAGGGAAAATGGATTTGTCCTGGAGGGGCACTTGAGCTCGGCGAGGAAATCAAAGAAGGGATCAGAAGAGAGGTTAGAGAGGAAACAAACCTGGAGATAGAGCTAGTTAGACCTTTGCTTCCTTTTGACAGGATTGTCAAGACAAATAAGGAGACTAGTCTGCATGTTATCTACATTGATTATGTCGCCAAGTTGTTAGGTGGCGAGCTCAAGGTGGCCAGTGACGTAGGCGAAGCTTTGTGGGTAAAAAAGAGAAACATTCCCAAGATATGGCAAGAGCTGCATTGGGATACCCAAAGGTTGCTTGAGACAGCCGGGGTTGTCTAATGTTTCTTCAATTGATTTGGCCCTTAGATTGTTACCTCGCGTCACCACCCCCAAGAAACCACGCGAGCCGGTGCTTACTCTAGGTCAGGAAACAAAATCCGGGGGCACTCTGCTGCGGTCAATGCCGCTACACTGCTAGCAGCGTTTCTCAGGGGAAAGGCAAAGCTGCTGCCCGTCAGGAGGAGAAGATTGGGAAGGCAAAGACCAGTGAGATATCTTATTTCGTGGTATATTATAGGCTGAGATAGGATATTCTTTAACTCTGACGGCAAAAACAGATGAAGGGATATAATTACTGCCCGATTTGCGCAACGCCTCTCCAAAT
>JAUVWD010000113.1 GCA_030604285.1 Chloroflexota bacterium | reverse complement strand
TATCTTAGCTTCTTTGCCAATCGGAGGTGGATCCACAGTCCCCTGTTAATTCGGGCAGTAGAGGAAGGCTATCATGGCTTGCTTATGGATGGACGGCATCCCATTGCTATAGTCAACGTGTCATTGCCGTTTCAAGAAATCGACGTCAATGTTCATCCTGCTAAAGCTCAGGTGAGGTTTCGCCATGAGCAAGATGTTTTTGCTGAGACGAAGAACGCAATAAAACAAGCATTAACCCAAGCACCCATAGCTGCGAAGCATATGCCTTCTTCAGCCACTTCATGGCCACAGCAAAGCTTCCAGATGGTAAAGGAAAAGGAACCAGGTTTCATTGCCCCATTACCTGCTCTTGGCTTACCGATTTTGCGCCCAATAGGGCAGCTAGCTAACACCTACATTGTCGCCGAGGGTGACGAGGGGCTTTACCTCATTGACCAGCATGCTGCGCATGAGCGTATACTCTATGAGAAAATTTTAGCTCAATGGTCAGAACGAGAGGTTGAGGTTCAAGGGCTTCTCGAGCCGGCGACCATGGAGCTCAGCCCTAGAGAGGAAGAAACCTTGAAGACTAACAAAGAGGCCTTGGCTCAGTTTGGCTTTGCCCTTGAGTCTTTTGGTCAAAGAAGCCATCTGATACGTGCTGTGCCAGCGTTGATAGTCAAGGCGAACCTTGTTGAGGCAATGAGGGCATTACTTGATAACCTCGCCGCCAAAGATATTCCGGCTCCGTGGGAGGAGAAAGTGGCTAAGTCCCTCGCCTGCCACGGTGCCATAAAGGCAGGGCAGCAGTTGAGCAACGAGGAAACACGGGAACTGATAAGGCAGCTAGAGCAATGCGACCAGCCACGTAGTTGCCCCCATGGTAGGCCAACCCTGATTCACCTGAGCTCACGTCAATTGGAAAGGGAGTTTGGCAGGACAAGCTAGCTGGTTTCGAGAATCTCTGCTCTGTACCTGTGGTAATCCATGAATCTAGCAATAGCCGTGGCAGCGCTACTTAGAGATTGATAAACGGGAAGACCAGCTTCACAAAACAGTTGCTGGCAATCAAGCATAATCTGATAGCTCTCAGCAAAAACGACAGAACCCATTACTATTGCCATCGGTTTGCCTGAGTCTTCATGAATCTTAGTTATACTGTTGAGAGGATTGTTGCGCCCGCCTTCTGGTTCCTGAATAGGCAAGCGAATCTTAGTCTCAGCCATAAAGAAAGGCACCAACATAGTATCCAAGGCAAGGTGAACCAGTAGTAGGTCAACATTATCGGAATCGATCAATGTTCTGCCACAATTGTAAAGCACATCTGGATATAACCCCTCAGCAGATAGGTCTACAGGGTTATTCAGACTCACACCGATGACAGCTCCTCTAAGGTGGCTCTTAAGCTTATCCTGGACTTCCACAGGTGAATCAGGTATTTCCAGCCCGGCCTCGGTGCAGTCATCACTGGCTAAGACAGTGACTCCCCCACCGAACCCTAGAACTGCGGCTCTTCTGCCCAAAGGCAGAGGGAGATAGGTAAAGGTTACCGCCATATCTACTAGCTCCTCCAGGCTGTGAACCCTTATAGCTCCGGCCTGGCGCAAAAGCCCGTCCCAGACCTCATCTGAGCCAGCCAAAGCACCGGTATGAGAAGCCACCGCTCTTGCCCCAGCTTCAGCCACCCCACCCTTGAGCACCACAACCGGCTTGACTCTATTCGTCTCCTTTAGCAACTGCCCGAATCTTCTGCCATCCTTCACACCCTCAATATAGGCAAGTATGACCTTTGTATCCTCGTCGTGAGCTAGATACTCCAGTAAGTCACCTTCATCAACATCACAAGCATTGCCGTAGGAAATCACTTTGCTAAACCTGATACCTTTCTTCATTCCTTGCCGAATAACATAGGTGCAATTGCCGCCGCTCTGGCCTATGAGCGCTACTGGGCCACTTTCGTTGACAAAATCAGGGGCGAAAGATAGTCCTGTACTAGGACAATATACTCCCAAGCAATTAGGCCCAATTAGGCGCATGCCATTTCGGCGAACCAGTGAGGAAATCTCCTGCTCCAATTGCCTGCCTTCTAAAGTACCAGTCTCAGAAAAGCCAGAGGTAAAGAAATGGACTACTTTGACTTTCTTATCGATGCAGTCTTTCACCAATTCCACCGCTGAAGATACGGGCGCACAAGAAATTACGTAGTCAACTGGTTCGGGGATATCCTTGATATTGGCATAAACCTTCAAGCCAAAAATCTCTCCGCCCTTGGGATTTACGGGATAGATATTGCCTTTGAATCCACAATTGAGTATGGAATTGAGATACACTTGCCCTCCTATCCAACTCATTACCCCTTTAGTAGAGACTCCAGAAATGGCTATTGATCTGGCGTGAAAGACATAATCCAAATCTTGCTTAATCACTCTGTTTTCCTCCTCTGGCTTTGTAGTCGTGGTAATCAAGAAAGCGAGCTATGGCTCTGGCTGCATTGCTTAAGGAATGATAGACCGGAAGACCTGCTTCACAACAGACTTCCTCGCATTCAAGAGCTACTTCAGAATCCTTAGCGGAGCTAAGGAAGTTGGTTATTACCGCTGACATCGATTTGTTCGATTCATTATAAGCCTGAACAAATGCGTAAGCAAGACGTTTGATATGGGGAAACATCATATCTTGGTAGGGCGAAGGAAAAGCCCTAATAGGTAATTGAAGAATCAGCAGATCAATGCCATCATAATCCAGTATCGCCTTGACACAATCGCGAAGTATGTCCCATCCTTGATCTGAGAGGTCCACAGGATTGCCTAGACCCATCCCGATGCCACCTGACGCAGTCAATTGCCTCAACTTGTTTTGAACCTCTGAAGGGAAACTAGGCACTATGAGCCCGGCATTGGTACAATCATCAGCAGCTACGACTGCTCCTGCTCCACCAATGCCAAGC
>JAUVWD010000066.1 GCA_030604285.1 Chloroflexota bacterium | reverse complement strand
CTGAGCACCAATCCCAGGTATCAGGCCACTCTTTGCTGAAATAGACCCACGATTCCTTCTTGAGGAGTAGGTCCTCGGGTTTGACCTCAGTGGAGACTTTGTGGAGTAAAGGTGATAATTCAGTAATCATGTCTTAACCCTCCTTTCTCTCTTCTCTTTAGGGTAAATAAAAAGCGGTGGCTGACTTGCCACCGTTTTTTTATTTAGTTTTCTTAAAGGATAGACCTAAAATAGAAGGTTGTCAAGACTCATAGCTAGATGAAGTTGATGTGAAGAGGTGGTTCGCCGAGCGGTTCCTCCAAAGTAGTATTCCCCTGCTTGAGATTATTTAAGTAAATATTAGCGGCGTGTTGCAAGCAGAGATACCCACACATTGATCCAGCGTCGTACCTTGGGCTAGCCAGCTCATCCATAACCTCCCAGTACCTCTCGGATTGCCATAACTTCTTGAAGGATGTCTCCACCAAGTTCCCAATATGAAATCGTTTCTTATACCTTTGGTTGAAGAGCATTCCGCATGGGGCTACCAACCCACTTCCGCTAAACTGGGCGATGAAGGGCGGTCCATAGCACTGGGTGTACTCACGCTTATCGCCGGCTAGAAGCTTCGACCACTTGGCCTTGACTAGATAGTTCTCGTCAGAATAGCCTTCGGCCTGCCTAAGTAGGGGGAAGAGGCTGGAGTACTGGGAGTAATCCACGCCGAGGCTGTGAAGCTCATCGTCAGAGCAGTGTTTGAAAATGGTGTAATCGACGCCAAGATTCTTCCCCAGTCTGGCTAGAGGCAGGATTTGGTCTCCAAAGTCAGGCATCAGAACCATTTGCAGGTTAAGAGTGACATTGAGGTTCTTGGCTCTTTTCAGCCTCACACAGCTGGCTATTATTTTAAACACCTCATGGAAGTATTCCAGATTAACCCCGTGGATGTAGGCATATCTTTCTGGGTTGGCAGCGCAGAAGTTGAAACGGAGATAGGATAAAGCGGGTAGGATTTCCTCCAGGTCTTCATCCTTTAGCAGATAGCCGTTTGTGCCTAGACCGATGTCTAATCCATTTTGTCTCCCCCGCAATATTGCATCGCGGAGGTGGGGGGAGCAGGTGGACTCACCATCGCTTATAAAGCTGATTGCCTTTACTCCGATTTCGGCGGCATCATCAAGGAACCTGAAGATGACATCACGCGTCATCCGCTTCTCATCGTTAGCTTGTAACATGCCATAGCAAAACTTACAACGGTAGGTACACCGTCTTGTCAGGGCGCAGTCTATCGTAATCGGAGCTATGCGTTCGCCCTGCAACCATGCTTCAATGCGGTCTCGGTGCCAGGGAAGTTTGGTTCCATCAAGCATAAGGTTCTGCATAGCTCTATTCTAGCATTCCTGCACTCACTCAGCAATAAACCAATAGTAGTCGCCTCGATATCCGACCTTTTCAAATAATCTTTTCCAATCATCGACGTGCATATAGGTTAAGCCAGTCATATTCCATTTCAAAAATCGTTTCCTTTCTTCTTCAGTTCGCCAGGCATCAACGGTGATAAAAGCGTGTTGGCGGGCGACTCGCTGAATCTCACGCAAAGCCTCCTTGCACTCTTCCAGTGGTAGATTGTGTATTGTGTTGATGGAGACTACTAGGTCAAATGAATCCTCCCTGTAGGGTAATTCCTTGGCGTTCCCCACGTGTAGGAAGGGCTTTACGGTTTCCATGGCGTTGGCGATGGCATATGCTGAGATGTCCACGCCGGCGATGGTGAGCCTTGGCATCAATTGCTTGAAGTCGTGTAGCATGAATCCCTTAGCACAGCCCACATCCAGCACACTGGCATCCTCTGCAAGGTGGTAATAGTTACGAAAACGCCTGACAGTTCCCTGCCAGAAGCGGGGATGGTAGTAGTAGCCGCCATAGCCAAACAGGCGGTTGCCATCGAAAAACTCCCTGCCAAACTGGCGAGCAACCCCCCGGTGTTCTTCAGTAACCAAATTGGCGCGCTCCTCAATTGGGCGCTTCGAGCGAGGATAGAAGTCAAGCAAATTAATTTCATGTGCCACGGTTCTCTCTCTGCACTGGTTTCACGATCATATTCGCTAGAAACTCTGTCCTATCTAGCAAAGGCTCCGCATCCTCGATAGGTCTCCCAAACCTTACTTGCGGAATGACTCTGTGGTCGGGGCTAATCTCTATGTTGCAAAAGGCCGGCCCTTCTCTATCCAGCACCTCTCGAATATGTGGGTGTAGTTCCCTGTTCCTTTTAATGCTTACAGTCTTGCAACCGTAAGCGTCGGCAACCTTGACAAAGTCCGGAAGAGCAAGACCCCCGTCTACAGTTGAGGCGACATATTGGGACTCGAACCACTGGTCTTGCGTCTGTCTTATCATCGAATACCCCCGGTTATTGATCAGGAAAATCTTGATCGGCAAGTTATGCCTTAAAATGGTGGCTAGTTCTTGGATGTTAATTTGGAGACCACCATCTCCAGTAACACAAGTTATTGCGGTTTTGGCAGCAAAACATCCCCCAATGCTTGCTGGCAAGGAATATCCCATAGGAGTATTGTTAAAAGCACTGAATAACCTCTGATTCTCCTTGAACTCAAACCCCTGCATCATCCAAGCCACGCCACAACCTGAGTCAACAAAGATCACGTCTCCTTCCGATAATTCCTTGGAAAGAGCCTTTACAAACACATAGGGGTTCACTTCATTCTGCTGGTAATACTCTGGCGGGCAAATAGGATACTTTGCCTTCCATTCCATGATTCTTCTTCTCCAGTCTGAAATGTCTTGCTTGGTAATCCCATTGATTTTGTTGTTAATGACTCTGAGGAAGTCTTTGACGTCGGAATGAAGGAGTATATCCACGTCCATGCCAAATCTTTTGTACTTATTTAATTCACTGAGGTCAGTATCGATAACGATTTTCTTCGCTTCTCTAGCAAAGGTATTGATGGGACTCCCGGTTAAATGTGTATCTAATCTGCTGCCTATAGATAGAACAAGGTCGGCGTTTTGAACCGTGAAATTACCGTATCGGGTGCCATGCAGTCCAAAAGAACCAACAACCAGCGGATGATTAGAGGGCAGCATGTGCATCATTGCCCAAGTCGGTAGAACTGGGAAGCCTAGCTTATCAATAAGTTCTCTGGTCTCCTTTTGGGCTTTGGCCAATCCGATTCCCCAGCCCAGTATAACAACAGGTCTCCTAGCACTCTCAAGTAGCTGAATGCATCTGTCTACTTGTTTATTCAATTCGCTCAGCTCTTTATTTTCCGGCTCAGGGGCAAACGATTCCAGTTCATCGGGATTGATCTGTTCCCTCTGAACATCATCAGGAATGTCAATTAAGACAGGCCCTGGTCTTCCAGACCGGGCTAGATAAGTTGCCTTTTCTAGCTCGTATTGGATTCTTTTAGGATGGTCAACCAAGACAGCATACTTCGTAATTGGCCTATAGATGTCAACAGTGCTTGTTTCCTGGAATCCAATCTGCCTAACCCCGGTATTTCTCCGCAACCGAAAGGTGGCAACCTGCCCTGTCATGTAGATTACGGGTATAGAGTCATAATAAGCGCAGCAAACGCCTGTCATCAGATTTGTTGCCCCGGGCCCACTGGTTGCTATCGCGACTCCCAAATTCCCGGTCACCCTTGAATAGGCATCGGCTGCCATGGCTGCTGCCTGTTCATGTTGGGTGCAAACGTAATCGATATCGGGGTTTTCGGCGATAGAATCAATTATATGAGCGACAGCTCCCCCGGTAATCACAAAGGCATGCCGGATTCCCTGCGCCGCCAGAAAACTGGCTACATAGTCTGACAGTTTCATTACCCCCTCCAAGGATGGAGTCCATTCTTGGCTAACCAGTCATTCCCATGCCTTCTTAGCTTGTACATATCGGCTTCCTGGGCTAGTTTTTTCTCTAATTCTTTTGTTCCCCACATATCGAACGCCACACTGAAATTGCGCCCACTAACCAACTCTCGAGGAGCATTAACTGCCCAATCACAGCAGTCCAGAACGGTTTCCATCGGGATGCACTCGTTACTGGCTAATTTGTTTATGGTAATCTGATTGTGAGGCCCTGCCCGTGCTTCCGCCCTTAGGGTAGCTTCATGTATCCTGGTGGTCACCCAGCCAGTGCCAATAATGACAAAGCGGGTATCGGATATCTCGGCATCCAAAAGCTCGCACATCTTGATTAAGGCTATCTTTGAGACAATATAAGCCGAGTAGTTCACTGGCGCATTGTTGGTTCCTCCGCCAGCAAAGAAGAGGACACATGGCCCAAACACAGAATTGACCCGTCTGGAGGGTAGCAATTCATGGACGATGTGCATCTGGCCTGTGAAGTTTATCCTCACTGAGTCTTCCCATTCGTCAAAGCTACATTGAATAAAGGCACCTATGGGGTCGAGTGCACCGGGACACATGGCTAATATATCCCATTGCCGACAGAGCATACTCAGTTCAGAGCAAACGCGACCTATTGATGCTGAGTCTGATAGGTCACAGGGGATAAGCCTAATTCCAGAACTCCGCAGTTTCTCGACTGCTTGTGACCCAGTTCGGTAGGTTCCAAACACGGTCCACCCCCGCGCCGACCACCTTTGAGCTATTGCGGTGCCGATATCACTGGAGGCAGAGATAATGATTGCTGAGCGGTTTTTTTCATGGCTTGTGGACATAATCTAATGGCTCCCTTTGAATCTCCTCCCAATTATCATTGACCCAATCAATTACCTCACCAAGCCCCTCCTCTAGCGGAATTTGTGGTTGCCAGCCGAACTCCCGCCGGGCTCTAGCCGAATCAAAGAGATAAGCGGCATCCTGACCTAGTCTCTCTCCTACGGAGACTACACATTTGTCAAAAGTGTAACCCATAAGCTGGCATATTGTGCGCACGACTTCGGCCACTGCATAGCTCCTGTTCGGTGAGAGGTGGTAAATGACCCTTGGGCGCCCCTTCTCCAAGGCAGCCAGCTCACCCCGTGAGATATCGCTGATGTGGATATAGGACTTAACTGCCTTTCCACCGCCATGCAACTCTATAG
>JAUVWD010000012.1 GCA_030604285.1 Chloroflexota bacterium | reverse complement strand
CGCAGTTCTGGGCTTTGCCCACTATCGGACAAGTCGTATCAATGATACCGATATGACGGGCTCTGATCTCAGATAGCACCGCTGGGCTTGTGCCATGAGTGGTGATTGCTAGAATTCTGCCTTGTGTCTGGTCGAGGTGATTTACCGGCTTTACTCCTAGATTGGCCAATGCTTCCACTAGCAGACGATTGTGTGCTAGCGGTCCCAGTGTCTCGATTTCTCCATATCTGTTGGCTGCCTCTTTCAGCAGCCTAATGGCCCGTCTAACCCCGAAACACAGGCCTAGCTTTCTAGCTTTCTCGATCTTCATGTTTCGCATAAGCGCCTTGATATTCGGGCGGCAAAAGAGCGGCGATTTCGTACATCAACTGTGTGGTCAATAGCTGCATTTGCGATCTACTCAACCTGCCATCGATTGGGGGAAGCTTAAACGGCTTGCCAATGGTGATGACTATGCGAGGGCGCTTCCATAGCCAGCTTATGCCCTTCAGCTTATCTGTGCCGATGATGCCGATAGGAAGAAGAGCGGCATTTGCTTTCAAGGCTATGACTGCCGAGCCGGGCTTGCCTTTTTTGAGTTCGCCATCGTAGCTTCTGCTGCCCTCCGGGAACATTCCCAGGGTGCAGCCTTCTTCCAATACGTTTCTGGCGCTCTTAAGCATCTTCTGTTTCTCTCTGATCTGTCCTCCACGCTGTATGGGGAAAGAACCCGCCCAGCGAAGCCAGAATCTCAAAAAGGGAGAGCGAAACAGTTCCTCTTTGGCAATGAAAGTAATCCATCGCGGGAAGCTAAACTGGAGGAAAATAGGGTCGAGGACATGAAGATGATTGGCGGCTACAATGAGCGGACCAGTTAACGGTATGTTTTCTCTGCCTTCGGTTTTCCAGGAGAACAGGATATTGAGCAGCGGTCTACATGTCGTCAGGATAAACTCCTGAGAGAAGGTCATAGTCTTACCGCCAAAGCATATAAGTTATCCACGATTTGCGTAAGGGTACGGCCTTCTGTATTGACAATTATGGCATCCTCAGCCGGTTTAAGCGGCGAGATGGCTCTGTTGATATCCATCCCGTCTCGCTTCTCTAGATCAGCGAGGACGGTTTCCAAGCTCGCATTTTCTCCTCGCCCTGATAGCTCCTTGTAGCGGCGCTTGGCTCTCTCTTCCGGCGAGGCCGTGAGAAAAATCTTCAATTCTGCCCACGGTAGCACTACTGTGCCAATGTCCCTACCTGCCATTACTACTTTGCCTCGCTGGGCTAACCTACGCTGCTCCAATATCAGTGCTTGGCGTACCCCTGCTATCTTGGATGCCAGGGAAACCAGGTCTTCTATTTCAGGTCGAAACAGCCTGGAGGAGACATCTTCATCATCAACGATGGGCGAGAGACAGCAATCCTGTGAAGTGACGAAATCGAATCTAGTAGTATTGGCCAACTGACACAGCTCTTGCTCATCCTCTATGGGGATACCTGACTTGAGGACCTTCCAGGTAAACGCGCGGTACATCGTCCCCGTATCGAAGAAAACATAGCCCAATCTTCTTGCGAGCAGCGCCCCTACGCTGCTCTTGCCGACTGCCACAGGACCGTCTAGAGCAACAAGCTGTGGTTTCAAATCTCTCTCCATAATATCATTCTAAGCCAGGCTGTCAAACCTCTAGGCCTGAGTTTGTCGTCACTCTCCAATCAAGCTATGCATAGTTAGAGCTTGACGATCACCCATTCTTTGGCCGCAGAAGGCTTAGGAAGGGTCAGCAGCGCTGGGAACATGATGGAGGCAATTATACTAGAAAATCCGTCAAACAGGAGCACCATAGACGAGCTAGTCTCGGCGGTAGCCCCGTGAGCTCGAGGATTTGCCTTAATCCCGATTTCAGTTTAAAATGGCTCCCTTGGCAGGCAAACTGATTTGCGAGGAGGAATGCACATGGGCACAGTTGCCGAACGGTTGAGGGAATTCGTGGAGAGGGAAAGGACACAGAGAGCCTTAGGAGGTGTGGAGCGGGTGGAAAAGCAGCATCAATCCAGGAAACTAACTGCTCGTGAACGGCTTGACCTGCTCTTCGATGCCGGCAGCTTTCATGAGCTTGACTTGTTTGTTCAGCACCGAGCTACGCTTTTTGACATGAACAAAGTCTCCGTCCCCGCAGAGGGGGTGGTTACAGGGTATGGGATGGTGGATGGCCGCCCTGTGTGCGCTTTCTCCCAGGACTTCACTTCCATGGGTGGGACACTGGGTGAAATGCATGCCAAGAAGATATGCAAGGTAATGGATTTAGCCCTGAAGTGTGGCATTCCCATAGTAGGTTTTAGTGACTCTGGGGGGGCCAGGATTCAGGAAGGTGTCGATGCCCTTTCGGGCTATGGGCAGATATTCTTCAGGAATTCGGCAGCCTCAGGAGTTATTCCTCAACTCTCGGCAATTATGGGGCCTACTGCTGGAGGGGCGGTCTATTCCCCTGCCATGACAGATTGGGTGTTCATGACAAAACGGACAAGCTATATGCACATCACTGGCCCAGTAGTTATCAAGCAGGTTACCGGGGAAGAGA
This sequence comes from Chloroflexota bacterium, assembly GCA_030604285.1. Classification (GTDB taxonomy): domain Bacteria; phylum Chloroflexota; class Dehalococcoidia; order GIF9; family AB-539-J10; genus JADFUX01. The sequence continues at coordinate 7,920 of JAUVWD010000012.1, read as the reverse complement.
TCACTTCCGAAGAACTGGGCGGTGCCATGACCCATGCCACCAAAAGCGGTGTGTGTCATTTCGCCTGCGATAGCGATGCCGAGGCTATTGAACTCATAAGAGGACTTCTGGGTTACCTTCCTTCAAACAACAGGGAGGATCCCCCTCCAGTTGAGCCTACTGACGACCCAAACCGTATTGATCCTGCTCTCGACACCCTAATACCGGACGAGTCCAGCAAGGTTTATGACATGAGGGATGTTATTCAATCCATTGTGGATAATGGTGAGATACTGGAGCCCCATCGTAATTATGCTCAGAATGCCATTGTTTGCTTTGCCAGGCTTAACGGTAGAGCAGTGGGCATTATCGCAAATCAACCGACGCATCTCGCCGGATGTCTTGATGTCAATGCCTCAGATAAAATCACTAGGTTTATCAGGTTTTGCGATGCCTTTAACATCCCCTTGCTCACCATTGCCGATGTCCCTGGTTACTTACCAGGAACAGATCAGGAATGGTCAGGCATAATAAGACATGGCGCCAAGGTCCTTTGGTGTTATTCTGAAGCTACAGTTCCTAAGATCACCTTGATCATTCGTAAGGACTATGGGGGATCATATCTTGCCATGTGTGGCAAAGATTTGGGTGCCGACTATGTTTTGGCTTGGCCTACAGCGGAAATCGCAGTGATGGGCGCTGAAGGAGCCACACCAGTTATATTCCGCAGAGAAATAGAGGCTGCGTCGGACCCTAAGGCAAAAGCGCAAGAAAAGATTCGGCAATATCGAGACCTACTTTATAATCCTTACATTGCTGCCTCGCGGGGATATGTTGACGAAGTCACGCTGCCTCGTGAGAGTCGCCCCAAAATAATCAGTGCCTTAGAGCTTCTCTCTACGAAGCGAGAGACGAGACCTCCAAAGAAGCATGGAAATATTCCTGTGTGAGGAGGTTTAAGCGAAAGAGCGATTGGAAAGCAAACAAGGAACGATAGCTGCCATCACAGCTGCAGTAACTGCCTATATGGAAGAGGAGGGAAGGGCTCTAAGGCCGGTGATTTCCCGGCGAAGGCCGGCGGCGGTCTTAAACTCATGGAGCACTTCCGGGCGTGAGGAGATAATGCGAATGCGAATGCTGTGGCAGAGAAGAATCGTTTCCAGATGATAACATTTGGCTGTTATCCCGAGCCCAAGCTCTGAGCGAAGCGAAGAGGCCGGCAAAGGGTCTGACTTCTCCGCGGAGTTTGCCCTGAGCGGATTAGATTCTTCGCTTCGCTAAGCATGGCCAAGGGCGAAGGGCCCGTAATTGCGGAAAGAAGATAATTTATGAATGAACTAGGAAAAGGTCCTCTCCTGGCGAAAGACTTAACTACTGATAAGGTGAAGGCGAGGCCGAAAGCTAGAAATCCGGTCAAAATTTGTGATACTACCTTTCGTGATGGGCATCAATCCACATTGGCTACCAGGATGCGAACTGAAGATATGGAGTGGATGGCATCTGAAATGAATCAATGTGGTTTTTACTCCATGGAAGTCTGGGGTGGGGCAACATTTGACGTGCCCCACCGTTTCTTGGGTGAGGACCCCTGGGACAGGCCTCGCAAATTAAAGAAACTCATGCCTGATACTCAGTTACAGATGCTTTTAAGGGGACAGAATTTAGTCGCTTATCGCAACCATCCTGATGATCTGGTTGATGCTTCTGTGGAACAAGCTGCCGAGGTTGGCATTGATATCTTCCGTGTTTTCGATGCTGTGAATGACGAGCGCAACCATGAGCGTGCGGCCAAAGCAATCAAGAAGGTGGGCAAGCATTACCAAGGAGCCATATGTTATTCACTGACTCAGCCGAGGATGGGTGGGCCAGTCTACAATCTGGAATACTATATCAAGAAAGCCCTCATTCTCCAAGACATGGGTGCCGATTCTATTTGCATCAAGGATCAGGCTGGGCTTATCTCCCCATATGATGCCTATGAACTAATCAAGGGTCTTAAAGAAAACTTGAAGGTTCCTATTGAGCTCCACACCCACTACACCAGTGGGCAGGCTTCCATGTCTGTGCTGAAGGCGGTTGAGGCCGGGGTTGACGTTGTTGATACTGCTTTGTCTCCCTTTGCATTGCGTTCCTCACAACCACCTATCGAGCCTCTGGTGGTTGCACTATACGGCACAGACAGGGATACAGGGCTTGACATTGAACAACTATTTAAGTGTGGACAGATGCTTGAGCAAATCGCCCCTAAATATAGGGACTTTCTCGACACCTCGAGGATGTCGGTTATTGACACCGGTGTGCTGGTGCACCAAATCCCGGGTGGCATGACCACGAACCTGGTGGCGCAACTAAAGCAAGCCAATGCTCTGAACAAGTTGGATGAGGTGCGGGCGGAAACTGCTAGAACCAGGGCAGAGCTTGGCTATCCGCCTTTAGTTACGCCCACAAGCCAGATTATTGGTGTCCAGGCAGTGCAAAATGTCCTGGTTGGGCGCTATGAGATGGTTCCCAAGGAAACTAAGGATTATTGCTGGGGCCTCTATGGACGGTCGCCAGCACCCATAGATAAAGAAATCCAGAAGATGGTGCTCAAGGGCTATGAAAGGGGTGAGGAGCCAATCGAGTGCCGGGCTGCTGATATACTGGAGCCGGAACTGGAAAAAGCTACTAAAGAGTCGCAGGAATTTGCCAAGAATACTCAAGATGTACTTACGTATGCTCTTTATCCTACTACTGGCTCTCGCTTCTTGAAATATAAGTATGGCATAGATAGAACTATTCCCGATGATTGGAAGGCTCCCCGCGCTCCCAGGACCCTTGAGGAGGTGAAGAAGGAGGATGAGCTTATCGCCAAAGCCAAAGCCGGCAAATTGGTGGAAAAGCCGGAGAAAGTGGTCCCTGAAAAAGGGCCCGGTGTGAGAACATTCAATGTTTTCGTCGAAGATGAGTATTATCAAGTGGAAGTGGAGGCCGTGGGCGGTTCTCCAACTATCACTCTTTCCCCAACTGTAAGTGTGGTTGCCACTCCTCCCCCATCTCCAGCTGCAAAAGCACCCCAAAAGGCGGAGGCAAAGGAAGCATCACCTGCTGCAGTTGCTGAAGGAACGAAGGTACTTGCACCTATGCCAGGTATGATTATCCGTTACTTGGTCAATGTAGAGGATAAAGTGAAGGCTGGTGATGCGCTGCTTATCTTGGAGGCAATGAAGATGCAAAATACCATCCCTGCTCCTGCTGCCGGAGCGGTTAAGGCAATCAACTTCGGACCGGGGGATTCCGTGAACAAGGATGATATCTTAGCTGTTATTGCCTGAATTTCTCCTCATATCCGCCTCGTAATTGAAGGGTCAATATGAAGGAAGCAACAAGGAGATGAGTGCCATGCGCAGCAAGGTTTCCATAATTGGTGCGGGAAATGTAGGTGCAACTTGCGCTTTCAGGATTGCTGAAAAGGGGTATTTGGATGTCGTGTTGGTAGATATGATTGAAGGGCTTCCTCAGGGCAAGATACTGGACATGCTGGAGGCCACCCCCATAATCGATTCGGACGTTAAGATTACTGGAACTAATGACTATGAAGAAACTGTGGTTCAGATATTGTCGTCATCACTTCGGGGATACCACGTAAACCGGGGATGAGCCGAGATGACCTGGTGCTTACCAACATGAGAATAGTCCGGGAGGTTACCGAGAGAGTTGTCCAGTATTCACCTAACTGCACAATTATCGTGGTGGCCAATCCTTTGGATGCCATGACCCAGTTGGCTCTTCATATAAGTAAGTTCCCTTGGAGCAAGGTGTCTGGGCAATCTGGTATCCTCGACAGCGCCAGGTTTCGGACTTTCGTCGCTCAAGACCTCGGTGTCTCAGCAAAGGATGTGTCCAGCTGCGTTCTAGGTGGGCATGGCGATACGATGGTGGCAGTTACCAGACTTTGTACAGTCGGTGGTGTTCCCCTTGCTGAACGTCTGTCTAAGGAGAAGGTTGATAGTCCGGTGGAGCACACAGTTAAGGGCGGGGTGAAATAGTGAAGTTGCTTAAAACGGATAGTGCTTTTATGTTCCAGCAGCAGCCACGGTTCGAATGATGGATGCCGTAATCCTGGACAAGAAGAAGACATTGCCCTGCGCTGCCTATCCGGAGGGGGAATATGGCATTGAGCAGATAATAGAGCTCAAGTTGACCCCTGAGGAAGATGCGGCATTGAGGAAATCAGCTGATGCAGTGCGAGAGCTGGTCAAGGTCATGAACTTATGATCAGTGTTAGGTGTAATGAGAGAAATTCAGGCTGGTGACGTAACGAACACCGTAGCTCGTTTATTCGAGCATTCCTGCCATTATCTGCCCGAGGATGTGTTAACTGCTCTCAGGCAAGCAAGGGAAAAAGAAGAATCCCCTGTTTGTCGCGATGTATTGGATAGAATTCTGGAAAATGCAGAAATTGCCGGCAAGGAGCAAACTCCTCTTTGCCAGGACACTGGTGCCGCTGTTGTCATGCTGGAGCTAGGGCAGGAAGTTCACATAACGGACGGAGACCTTTATGCGGCAGTCAACGAAGGAGTACGCCAGGGATACGATAAGGGTTATTTGCGTAAGTCCATAGTGAGCCAGCCTTGTTTTGCGAGGGTAAATACCAGAGACAACACACCAGCTATGATTCATACCGATATAGTTCCCGGAGACAGAATCAAAGTCAGCATCTTGCCCAAAGGAGGTGGCTCAGAAAATTGTTCTCGCCTAACGGTTCTAACTCCAGCTAAAGGAAGCCAGGGGGTGATAGATTTCATCGTCAACATTGTTGATGAGGTTGGTGGCAATCCCTGCCCGCCGGTTATTATCGGTGTCGGTATAGGTGGGACAACTGACAAGACAATGCTCATAGCCAAGAGGGCACTCTTGCGCAGAACTGGCGAACCGAACCCTGACCCCGAGGTCGCCGATCTGGAGAGGGAAATCCTGCACAGCGTTAACAATCTAGGCATCGGAGCTATGGGCTACGGTGGTACAGTTACCGCCTTAGCAGTTCATGTGGAAACCTTCCCTTGCCATATTGCCAGCATGCCTGTAGCAGTCAACGTGCAGTGCTGGTGCGCCCGCCGTGGAGAAGAGATCCTATAAAGCAATTGAAGGAGCAAGAAGCGGATGTCTGCAACCATTTCGTCCAAAACACTAGGCAGTGAGTTTGTAAGGAAAGTCAAGGAGATTAGCGGGCAAAACCTTCACTTATGTTACCAATGTGGTTTATGCTCCGGAAATTGCCCCATGGTTTCCAGTATGGATCTTCCCCCTCGTCAGGTTATCGAGCTGGCACGATTAGGGTTGGAAGAGGAAATCACCAGTTCCAGAACTGTTTGGACTTGCGCTTCTTGTCTTGCCTGTACTGTCAATTGCCCCAGAGGATTTGATCTCTCTAAGGTAATGGAGGCAATCAGGCTTCTCACGCTCAGAAAAAACGTTGACCACTTGCGCCCCGAAGATATCTCGCCCCAGGAACGATGTGCGCTTCCTCAGCTAGCCATGGTCGGTGGGCTGAGGAAGTTTAGCGGCTAGAGACATAGAAAAGTGAGCTTAGCTTATTATCCCGGATGTACCCTGAAAACCAAGGCAAAGAATCTTGAGGAGCCTGCTATCGCTTCCATGGAAGTTTTGGGGTCTAGATTAGAGGAGATTCCGCGATGGAACTGTTGTGGTGCAGTTTATTCTTTAGCTGATGATGATTTAATCCATCAGGTAGCACCTGTTCGCAATCTCATTCGAGTGAAGGAACAAGGGAAAAATGAGGTGGTTACTTTATGTTCTTTTTGCCTTAATACTCTGAAGAGGGCTAATCTCTTGATGAAAGAGGATGCCGAAAAAAGAGGTACCCTGAATAGCTTTATGGATGAAGAGATAGACTATGGCGGCGAAGTAGAAGTAGTCCATCTCCTCGAGGTGTTGAAAGACCAAGTGGGGTGGGAAGCTCTTGCTCAGAAGGTCAAGCTCCCCCTGCGGGGATTGAGGGTAGCCCCCTATTATGGGTGTACCTTGCTTCGCCCCAGGGAGGTAGCTATAGATGATGTGGAGAAACCCACCATTTTACAGGAGCTTCTCGAGGCTGTCGGGGCTACTCCTGTGGACTTTCCCGAGTTTGCAGAGTGTTGCGGGTCGTATCAGATAGTCAGCAGTCCAGATGATATTCCGAAATATGCGTGGCACATCCTAAACTCGGCATTGACTCATGGGGCTGAAGCCTTGGTTCTCACTTGCCCTTTATGCGATTACAATTTGGGCCAGGGGCAGAAAGAATTGATGAAGAAACATGACGGATTTGACGGTGTGCCGTTATTCTATTTCACCCAGCTTCTGGCTCTGGCCTTAGGGCTTGGACCTCAGGTATGTCACTTCGAGCTCAATTATGGCGAACCTGAACTGCTCCTGCGGGAAAAGAACTTGCTTCCTCGAGTTGAAGCCCTGTAACCGATCGGGGGTCAAGAATGAGCGTCAAAGAAAATAACAAGAATCCGGCCGAAACGATGGTCAAGGAAAAGAAGCGATTAGCGGTGAAGCTTATTCCTGTACATATCATGGGAAAACGTTATGAGGTACCAGAAGGGCTTACCATTATGAAAGCTATGGAATATGCTGGCTACAGGTTCATCCGGGGCTGTGGATGCAGGGGGGGGACCTGCGGAGCCTGTGGTACCGTCTATCGTAAGCCTGGCGATTATAAATTGCAGGTAGCGCTTGCCTGCCAGAAGACAGTCGAACCCGATATGTATGTAGCCCAGATTCCCTTTTTCCCTGCTAATCGAGCCGAGTATAAATTCACCGAGTTGACTTCCGCCTCTGAAGAGGTTTTTGGCTTGTATCCTGAGCTGTTCCGCTGTGTAGCCTGCAATGCCTGCACTAAAGCTTGCCCTCAGGGCATACAAGTTATGGATGCCATCGCAGCCTTGAAGCAAGGAGATATCTCTGAAGCTGCCCTGCTTAGCTTTGACTGTATCCAATGCGGGCTATGCACGAGCCGCTGCTTGGGGGAATTGGCCCAGTATCACATGTTTCAACTCGCACGAAGAATCTACGGAGCCAGAATCCTTTCCAGAGCAGAACACCTGGCCGAAATGGTGAAGGCGGTTGAGGAGGGGGAGTATGAAGAGGCTTTGGAGAAGCTAAAGGGCATGAACGAAGAGGAACTGAAAAAAGCGTATCAGGAACGAGAGGTGGAACCGGTATCCGCCGGAGAGGATTGGAGACCGAAGGACAAAAGATATCTATAGTCAGTGAAGCTGTCTAAGAAAAAGGAGTTCTCTCGTAGGGGAGGGACTTGTCCCTTCCCGATTTGGGGGAGCCCGCAAGTGACCCCTCTACATGAGTTCTCGGACGACCTGACTAGTCAGGAGACGAAATGAGTTACTTAGGATATCCAGACTTCTTTGAGCCTCATATCAGGAAAGTGGAGGCAACCAGGCCTGCCCGGGTGGAGAAAAGGAAGAAGGGGGAGGAATTTCCCTTTATGTCCCTGGAGGAAAGGCAGGAGATACTGAAATATCACCCTGACTATAAGGAAGAGGGGAGAAGGGAGATAAGAGTCGGTGCCAGTAAGGGTTATAGAATCGCTCACGAGTTTGTCGACCTCTTGGAGGCCAGGAGCAAGGTTGACCCTGACAAGGTCAGCCTGTCTAGGCACGATTATGAAGCTGATGTCTTGATTATCGGTGGGGGTGGGGCTGCCACCATTGCCGCCCTTATTGCCGAGGCAGATGGTGCCCAGGTCCTTATAGCCACGAAGCTTCGGCATGGCGATGCCAATAGTGTGATGGCTGAGGGGGGCATTCAAGCTGCAACGAAATCCGAGAAGGACTCTCCCTACTTCCACTACCTTGATGTGATGGGCGGAGGGCATTTTAAGAATGACGCCGATATTGTGGCCGCTCTTGTTAAGCAGGCTCCTGATGCCCTGCG
>JAUVWD010000104.1 GCA_030604285.1 Chloroflexota bacterium | reverse complement strand
TGCTTCAAAGGTGTTCTATCTGAGCTTGGGTAAGGGTATAATTGAAATAATGGCCGTTCACCTCGACAAACGGAGGCTCAAACATGGAGAAAAAGCAAGCAAATCTTTCCTCCCACCATTCAGAGAAATTCAATGCCAATTTGTTTTTGTTATCGGGAGCCTTAGACAGGCTGGAAGGACTGAAGGGTGAAAAGCTGGAAGGAGGAAAGGAAGTAATATCAGGAATTCTGGATGGGTTGAGGAGGCAGCTGAAGATGTCTCAAAGCTACTTTCCCCCTGAAAAGGCGAGCCTGATTGAAAAGGGACTTGATGATCTAGAGGGGGACATAGAGCTTCATCAATATGACGGTGCACGGGAGAAGCTCGGGGAGGTCATTTCCTGCGTGGCTACTGTAAGTAATGAACGTATCAACGTATTGCTGGAAGCGGACCTAATTTGAGGAACGAAGATGCTGGGCGGTCTAGGCATGAGAGAGGCTGGGGCCCTCGCCTACAGCGGGGGCTATTGGTGAGGAAGTTCAAGCTGTTGGGGCTACAAACCCTGAGCGGGCTAAGGCCCTGGTGAGAGAAAATGGGTGACTACCTGGGACAGTTGCCAGGGAATCAGAGGAGAGGAAAGCACGGCTGGCGTACGATTCAGGTGGAGGTGGCGAAAACCAAGAGCAGAGAAGGCCCATTAACGGGAATGACCATTCATTGGGAGAGAAGTCTCACCGCCAACATGAGTTGAAAGTCGTTTATCTCTTCTTGTATGCCGTCTATCTGGCATTGCGTCAGGGAACAAGGGAGAAACCTGCTGTTCCAAGATCTTGTAGTAGTTCTCGCCGACGTTCCATAGTGTGTGGCTTCTCTTTTCGAAGTGTATTGTCGTACTCGGGGGAGTCTTGTCTGCTGGGAATTGCACTGTGGTATATAATATGAGATGGAAATGCTTGAGAAAGAAAAACCTCTTGTGTTGCTTTTCGATGGCAATGCGCTGGTGCATCGGGCATTCCACGCCTTGCCTCCGCTAACAGTTTCCAAGACCGGGGAGATGGTAAACGCTGTCTATGGCTTTGTCAGCGCATTGCTCAAAGTGACCGCTGAATTCAAGCCTAGTTATTGGGCTATCGCCTTTGACCGTCCAGCCCCGACCTTCAGGCATGAGAAGTTTGAACAGTATAAAGCGCAGCGCCCTACGACACCAGAAGAGCTGAAAAGCCAGATACAACGAGTCCATCAACTGGTGGCTGCTTTCCGTATTCCTGTATTCGAAATCGACGGGTTCGAGGCTGACGATGTCTTAGGAACCTTAAGCAAGCAGGCTAATGAACAGGGCATTGAGACCATTATTGTTAGCGGCGACAATGACATGCTACAACTAGTAGTGGAGGGAGTACGAGCACTGGCTCCAAGGCGGAGCTTTAGCGATGCGTTGCTTTATGACGAAGAAGCAGTCAACCAGAGATATGGCATAAGGCCTGGCCAGGTCACCGACCTCAAAGCACTAGTTGGCGACCCTTCAGATAATATCCCTGGCATACCCGGCATTGGGGAAAAGACAGCAGGCAAATTGATTCAGCAGTTCGGCAGCTTGGAGGGAATCTATACTCATATTGAAGACATAACGCCAAGTAAATTGCAAAGCAGTCTGCGTGAACATCAGTCCCAGGCTTTCCAAAGCAAGGAGTTGGTCACCATATGTCGGGATGTTCCCATCAAGTTGAATCTTGAGGCATGCCAGATGAAGAGTTACAACCGAAACGAGGTGGTAGAACTTTTCCGGGAACTTGAGTTTGTTAACTTGATTCCCAGATTGCCACAGGAAATAGCCGGGCCAGGCGACACAGTCGAAAGCAAAACCTTTCCAAAAGGCATTTATCAGATGGTGAACACGGAGACAGCCCTAAACGAGGTCGCAAGTCAACTGGAGGGAACTAATGATTTTGCCATCGACCTTGAGACTACGGGCAAGGAAGCTGTGACATCAGATCTCGTGGGAGTGTCAGTATCACCAGCTCCAGGAAAGGCATTCTATATACCCTTGGGGCATCGTGGCTTGAACCAGCCTGAGCAACTGCCAACAAGCCAAGTCATGGCTAAGCTGAAACCACTTTTGGAAGGGGAAAAGACAGGCAAAATCGCCCATAACGGCAAATACTTTATGACGGTGCTGGCGAATTATGGGGTAGAACTTGAAAATCTGAGCTTCGACACAATGATTGCTGCTTACCTTATTGGTGAAAAGAATTTGGGGGTTAGGGCACTTGTCTTCAGTAAACTGGGCATTGAAATGACTTATATCACTGATCTAATTGGCACGGGAAAGAAGCAAATCTCCATAGCCGCGTTAGAAGTAAGACAAGCCGCTGACTGTGCTTCCGCGAGCGCCGATGTCACATGGCGCCTACGGGATAATCTGAGAGACGAGCTCGAACGACAAGGATTGTGGCGGCTCTTCACCGAAGTGGAAATGCCCCTGGTTCCTGTGCTAGTGGACATGGAAAGGAATGGCGTTGCCTTGGATATCGGCTTGCTTCATGAAATGTCTCTCGAGCTAAACATGAAAATGCTGGAACTCGAGGCTGAAATCTATAATAGCGTGGGACACAGATTCAATATCAACTCACACCAGCAGCTGGGTAGGATACTCTTTGAAGAACTCAAATTGCCTCGACCTCGCAAGACGAAAAGCGGCTACTCCACCGAGGCCTCAGTGATAGAAGGATTGAGAGGCACTCATCCCATAATTGAGCTGGTATTGGACTATCGCCAACTTAGCAAACTCAAGTCAACGTATGTTGATGCTTTGCTATCGCTCATCAACCCTAATACTGGGAGAGTGCATACTAGCTTCAACCAGACAGGAACCACTACAGGAAGGCTTTCCTCTACTGAGCCAAATCTGCAAAATATCCCTGTAAGGGGAGAATTAGGAAGGAAAATAAGGCAAGCTATTGTAGCTCCTCCAGGATCGTACCTTCTAAGTGGCGATTACTCCCAAATTGACCTTAGAGCCCTGGCCCATCTCTCCCAGGATCCTGAACTCATTGCTGCCTTTGCCAGAGACGAAGATATTCACGCTATAACTGCTTCTACAGTCTTTGGCGTTGAAAAGGCTGAGGTGACTTCTGAGATGCGTCGTGTCGCCAAAACGGTCAACTTCGGCGTTATCTATGGGATGAGCGACTATGGGCTGGAGCAGGTGACGGAGCTCTCTCGAAGAGAGGCCGCCGAGTTTATCGCCTCCTATTTCGAAAAGTAC
>JAUVWD010000020.1 GCA_030604285.1 Chloroflexota bacterium | reverse complement strand
CAGAGGTAGCCTCTCAAAAAATCTGCAAAGTAATGGACCTAGCCGCCAGGAATTGCGCTCCTTTTGTTGGAATTCTTGATTCGGGAGGCGCTCGCATTCAAGAGGGGTCAGCCAGTCTTCACGGCTACGGCGAGATCTTTACACGTAACACGTTGTATTCAGGCACCGTTCCTCAGATTTCAGTTATAGTGGGACCCACCGCTGGGGGGGCGGTTTATTCCCCAGCCATCACTGACTTCTGGTTCGGGGTTAAGGGCATAAGCCAAAGCTATATTACCGGCCCTAAGGTCGTCAAAGCAGTGACAGGGGAAGACGTCACCCTAGAAGATCTGGGCGGTGCTATGGTGAATGCTGCGAAAAGTGGAAATGCCCATTTCGCACTTGACAATGAAGAGCAATGCTTTCAGCTAGTGCGCAAACTGTTAAGTTTCCTACCTCAAAGTTATAAGGAGCACACGCCTCATCAGGATACTGGCGACGATCCTGATCGAACCGACGAGGAACTGCTTCATATCGTGCCCACCGATCCAATCAGGCCCTATGACATGAAGCGAATCATAAGGAAAGTGGTAGACAACGGTGATTTCTTAGAGGTGCATGAGAGATTCGCTCGAAGCTGCATCGTGGGCTTTGGTCGGATGGGCGGAGAAAGTGTAGGCATTCTAGCTCAACAGCCCATGCATTTAGCCGGAGTGTTAGATATTGATGCCTCCGATAAACTAAGCAGGTTTGTTCGCACCTGTGATTGCTTCAATGTCCCTCTACTCACTTTTGTTGATGTGCCAGGATATATGCCAGGAACTGACCAAGAGTTCAGAGGCATTATCAGGCACGGGGCTAAACTACTTTTTGCGTATTCTGAGGCTACCGTGCCCAAGATAAGCGTTATTACCCGCAAAGCCTACGGAGGAGCTTATATTGCGATGAGCAGCGAGAGTTTGCGAGGTGACATTTGCTACGCCTGGCCCACAGCGGAGATAGCTGTAATGGGGCCTGACGGAGCAGTTGATGTCATTTTTGCCCGTGAGATTAAGGAATCGTCAATCCCCGAAGAGACGAGGACCAGGCTAATTCAAGAATATCGGGAGAAATTTGCGAACCCTTATTTCTCAGCAACCAAAGGATATCTTGATGATATTATCGATCCCAGAGAGACTCGTCCCAAGGTAATCAAGGCCCTGAAGATGCTTAAGGGCAAGGATGTTACCAATCCACCCAAGAAGCATGGCAATATTCCACTATAGGAGAGAAGGTGCTGGTGCGAAAGGGTTGAATGTGGCAAACGCTTTGACGGGCAAGAATAATTAGAAAGGTGCTGTGGCGTGACTTCGACTGACAACGGAAATCCAGTGAAAATCACTGACCTTACCTTTAGAGATGGCCACCAATCCTTATTAGCTACCAGGATGCGAACTGAGGACCTGGAGGCCATCGCGCCGGAGATGGACAAGGTTGGTTTTTGGTCCATGGAGGTCTGGGGAGGAGCTACTTTTGACGTCATGACTCGGTTTCTAAACGAAGACCCCTGGGAGAGAGTTCGCATCCTGAAGAAGTTGATGCCTCACACACCGCTTCAAATGTTACTGAGGGAACAAAATCTGGTGGGCTACCGTAATTATGCCGACGATCTGGTTACTGCCTTTGTCCACTATGCTGCTGATTGTGGCATCGATGTCTTCCGCGTCTTTGACGCTGTCAACGATGAGCGCAACTTTGAAACTGCTTTCAAAGCTATTAGAGATTGTGGCAAGCATATTCAGGGGTCATTGTGTTACTCCCTCACCGAACCAAAACTGGGTGGACCCATTTACACTGTTGATTATTATGTCAATAAAGCTGTCATAATTCAGGGCATGGGGGCAGACAGCCTGTGCATCAAAGACATGACTGGGCTTATCGCTCCAGACGATGCCTATAACTTAATTACAGCCCTGAAGAAGGCTCTAAGGATACCCATTGACCTTCATAGCCATTTCACCAGTGGAATGGCATGCATGAGTTACCTAAAGGCTATCGAAGCTGGGGTAGATATCATTGATACTTGCATTGCTCCTTTCGCCTTAAGAACTGCCCATCCTGCCATAGAGCCAATTGTACTGGCCATCAAGGGAAGCTCTCGAGACACTGGGCTCGATTTGGAGCGTCTCCTCAAGTTAGACGAGCATTTTGAATCCATAGCCCCCAAGTACCGTGAATTCTTGGATAACACAAAGATGTCGGTGATTGATACCAGAGTGCTGGGACATCATATCCCTGGCGGTATGTTTACCAATATGGTAGCTCAGCTAAGAGAGGCCAACGCTCTCCACCGATTGCCTGAGGTATGCGCCGAACTGCCTAGGACTCGAAAGGAATTAGGTTATCCGCCGCTGGTCACCCCCACCAGCCAGATTGTTGGAATCCAGGCTGTTCAGAACGTCCTTTTCGGCAGATATAAGATGATTTCCCGAGAGGTGAAGGATTATGTCTTTGGTCTCTATGGCAAACCACCGGCTTCCATTGACCCTGAGGTGCAGAGAATAGTCCTTAAGGGCTATGAGCGTGGCGACAAGCCCATCACCTGTCGAGCCGCCGACATTCTACCGCCCGAGCTGGATAAGGCAAAGGAAGCGACGAAAGACCTTGCCCAGGACATCGGCGATGTCCTCATTTACGCCCTTTATCCCACCACCGGGATGAAATTCCTAAGGTGGAAATACGGCTTAGAAGCACCACCTCCGGATGTAGCCCGGTCAGTCTCTGCGGTGACACCAGCGGCAACAAAAGTAGCCGAAGAAGAAATTCCCCCCGCCACTCAGACGATAACAGTAGCTGAAGGTGAAACGGAGTTGCAGGCACCAATGCCACGCTTAATAATTAGCTTTTCCGTCAGGAAGGGAGATTGGGTTGAGGCGGGCGACACCATCGCCATCCTGGAAGCTATGAAAATGGAAAATGCTCTCCCAGCCCCCTGCAGCAGCCGCATCAAGGCTATAAAGTTAAATCCTGGAGATAACGTAAATACAGGGGAGACAATCGCTATAATTGCTTAGCCTCGCGTGGGCAAAACGCTAGCAGAAAAGATCTTAAGCGATAAGTCGCATGGCGATGCCAAAGCTGGAGACATTGTCATCGCCGATGTAGATTTGGTTTTCCTCCAAGATACGACCGGCCCTTTGGCTATTAAGCAGTTTAAGGAAAGCGGCTTTGAATCCATAGCTAAGCCGCAAAGAGCAATAATATTTCTGGATCACGCCGCCCCCAGCCCACATCGACAGCTTTCTAATGACCACGCCTTCCTGCGTAGCTTTGCCAAAGAAACCGGCTGTTTTCTTTATGAGGTAGGTAGCGGAGTATGCCATCAGTTGGTGGCCGAAAACTTCGCTAGCCCGGGGGATATCATTGTTGGCTCCGATTCTCATGCCGTTACCGCCGGTGCGTTGGGCGCTTTCGCCACAGGCATGGGCTCCAGCGATACAGCAGTAGCTCTAGCCCTAGGCAAGACATGGCTTCGGGTGCCGGAAAGCTTTCTCATCGCCCTCGATGGCACCTTTCCCAAAGGGGTTGACGCCAAGGACTTCATTCTGTACCTTATAGGGCAAATTCGTGCCGACGGCGCTACCTACAAGGCTCTAGAATTCGGCGGTCAAGGCTTAGCTCGCCTGAACATGTCGCAACGCCTAACGATAGCTAATATGGCTGTAGAGGCAGGTGCCAAGGTAGGCTTGTTTCCCAGCGACAATGTTACTTTCAGATTCTTGGCTGCTCAAAGCCGCGGTGATAGCTATAGGCCATTACATCCTGATGACCATGCCGAGTATGAACAAACTATGCACCTAAACCTTGCCCAGATTGAGCCTATGGTCTCCCTGCCCCACAGTGTGGACAATGTCCTTCCAGTGAGCAAAGCAAAAGGGGTCAAGATACAGCAAGTGTTCATTGGCACCTGCACTAATGGACGTCTCGAGGATTTGGCTATTGCTGCCGGGATCCTTCAAGGAAGAAAGAGACACCCCGACACGAGGTTGCTTATAGCACCGGCTTCGAGGCAAGTGCTAGCACAAGCGATAGAAAGAGGCTATATTAGCAGCCTGATTGAATCAGGAGGGGTTGTTTTGCCTCCGGGTTGCGCTGCTTGCCTTGGTCTACACCAGGGCGTACTGGGCGACGGGGAAGCTTGCCTTTCCACTGCCAATCGCAACTTTAGAGGAAGGATGGGCAACCCCGAAGCCATGATATACCTAGCCAGCCCAGCTACGGCTGCCGCCTCAGCTATAGCAGGTGAGATCACTGACCCCAGGGAGGTGATGTGATGGCAAATGCAGTGCTCAGGGGCAGAGCTATTAAAGTTGGCGATAACATTTCCACGGACCTTATCATCCCCGGTAGGTTTGCCCACTTGAGGAGCAATTTGCCTGAGCTTGCTAAGCATGTGTTAGAAGACACCCTCCCCACATTCACTTCCAGAGTGAGTCACGGCGACTTTCTGGTGGCCGGTGAAAACTTTGGTCTCGGTTCCAGCCGGGAGCACGCTTTCGTTGTAATTAAGACGTCGGGCGTGAGCGCTATTCTGGCTAAGTCGGTGGCGCGCATCTTTTTTAGAAATGCCATAAACCAAGGATTGCCTATCTTGCTATGCGATACTGACAGAATCAGCGACGGCGATGAGCTGGAGATAAACACAACTGATGGCCACGTCACTAACCTGACTTCTGGTATTAGATTAAGCTGTAGCAAAATACCACCATTGATGTCTGCCATTCTGGAGGAAGGCGGGCTCATTCCCTATATCAAAAAGCACAAGGAGTTCTTGTTCCAAAATTAAGACCATCCCAAGTGATTATTTAGGTTAATTGTGTAGGCGTGGGTCTCAAGACCAGCACATCCAGGCTAAAGCGTCGATGGTACTAATTCATATTATGTAAGGCTACAAGATGCAGCACAGAGTGACTTTTATCCCCGGCGATGGCATAGGTCCTGAAGTAGCCAAGGCAACACAGAGGGTATTAGAGGCCACAGGGGTGCGGTTCCAATGGGACGATGTCATCATAGGTAGCCAAGCTCAAGATCTGTTCGGCACGCCTCTTCCTGAGAGCACCTTGGAATCAATAAAGAGAAATAAGGTTGCTCTTAAGGCACCGGTGACAACACCCATAGGGAGCGGCTTCAGAAGCGTTAATGTGGCCTTGAGGCAAACATTAGACCTTTATGCTTGTCTTCGCCCCTACAAGGTCTACCCCGGGGTACATACACCATTCAAAGATGTGGACATCGTGGTAGTTAGAGAGAACACTGAAGATCTATACTCAGGCATTGAATTCGCCAAGGACACCCCTGAGGCAGCGGAGTTGCTAGATTTCGTCTTCAACACCACCGGCGAAAAGCTAAAGAATGATTCTGCTCTAAGCTTGAAGGTGATTTCCCAGACGGCAAGCAGGCGAATTGCCACATTTGCTTTTGAATATGCGAGGCAGAATAATAGAAGAAAGGTAACCGCGGTTCACAAGGCTAATATACTCAAGTTTTCCGATGGGCTTTTCCTAGACACTGCTCGCCAAGCGGCCGGGGGATACCCGGACATAGAATTCACAGATATAGTTGTGGATGCGTTATGTATGCAGTTGGTAAGGAGGCCTCAGCAATTTGATGTCCTCGTCTTACCTAATTTCTACGGAGACTTCATTTCCGACCTCTGCGCCGGGCTGGTTGGCGGCTTGGGGCTAGCTCCTGGAGCCAATATAGGAGATGATATAGCCGTCTTTGAGCCTACCCATGGCAGCGCGCCGAAGTATGCCGGAAAAAACAAGGCTAACCCTATAGCAATGATGCTGTCTGGAGTAATGATGCTGCGCTACCTGGGAGAAAAGGATCGCGCCGATAAGCTGGAGAAAGCTATAGCTGAGGTCATTGCCGAGGGCAAGGATGTGACTTACGACTTAAAGCCTGATCCTGCGGATAGCACTGCTGTAGGCACCAGCCAGGTAGCCGACGCCGTGATAGAAAAAGTGAAGCGAGGCTGAAGTGGGTAGAGTTGCGGCCTTTGCGATTGGCTACGTTTGCCCAAATGCTCCACACCCGGCAAGGCCTGAGACCTTACGGAGAATTCCGAAGCCCCAGTTTTTGCCAAAATAGCGGGAACAAAAATGAGCAAACAAACCGAAAAATCAAAAGCCATCAAACGCTTACAATCCTTGCAGAATATTGGTCCAGTTACAGCAGAGAGACTCTACTCAATCGGGATTAGAACACCAGAACAAATGAAACAGTCTGGTCCTGAAGAAATATACCAAAGGTTGAAGGAAAAGGAAGGTGGTGAAAGTGCCGTGCGACCACATTCTTGAGAAGCTTAAAACCTTATCTAACCCCAATGCAGTAGAAGGCATGGCACGTTATGGAATCAATCCGGAGAACACTTATGGAGTATCAATTCCAAATCTAAGGAAGATGGCTAAGGAAATAGGAGTAGACCATGATTTGGCGCAACAGCTCTGGGCATCGGCAGTCCACGAAGCACGAATACTGGCAGGTATGATAGGTGATCCAAAGATGGCTACTGAAGAGCAAATGGAAAGATGGGTGAGAGACTTTGACTCTTGGGATACTTGCGACCAATGCTGTATGAATCTATTTGAGAAGACTAAACCTGCCTACCAAAAAGCGGTCGAATGGAGTGCAAACGATAGAGAGTTTGTCAAAAGAGCTGGATTTGTACTAATGGCCCGTTTGGCTGTTAGTGATAAGAAAGCAGATGATATACTATTTGAGAGCTTTCTCCCCATCATAAAGAGGGACGCTTCCGATAATAGAAACTATGTCAAGAAAGCAGTTAACTGGGCACTAAGGCAAATTGGAAAACGTAACCCGTATTTGAACAGGAAGGCAGTTGAGGCTGCCAGAGACATTCAACAAATGGACTCGAGAGGCGCCAAATGGATTGCTTCCAACGCCATCCGGGAATTGACAGGCAAAGCGGTTAAACAAAGGCTGCGAGAATAGGGTGCGTAAGTGTCTTTGTCTAACAGCAGGTTTGCGGCTCATTTGACTCACGGAAGCGGCCTTCCGTTATTTCTTTTACCGCAAGACGGCATGTGAACTTTCCAACCGGCCTGCAAAAAGGAAAGATGACTAAGGGCGTGTATGATCTTGGCCCAGGTTAGTGGCTGAATCCCGGCCAATTCCAACCTGGCAAGCTCATCAGGCATTAAGGCCGACCTATATTTGCAACCTTTGGTATGCAAGAAACGTTGAGTACATGTAGCATCATGCACACTCAGTCCACCGGGAGGGCTACGAAGTGGTACACCAACGCTCCGGCTTGAGGCTGCGTGAAGTTAGAGTTAGGTCGATACTATCGCCGTCAAGGCTGGCCGATTACTGCCTCAATCCTTATGCTGGATGTGAGCATGGTTGTGTTTATTGCTATGCCCGCTTTGCCACTCGTTTTTCCCATCCCAACGAAGAGTGGGGCAGTTTCGTAGATATAAGAATCAATGCACCGCAATTGATTGAACAGGAGGCAGCGCGCAAGCGACCCGGAAAGGTAATTATCAGTTCAGTATCAGATGGGTGGCAACCACAGGAAGAAAAGTATCGCCTGACACGTCAATGCCTTGAAGTTCTGTTAAACCACGACTATCCAATCTTAATTCAAAGCAAGAGTGCACTGGTTCAGCGTGACTTTGACCTGATTGAGGGTCATCCTGATGTTGAGTTCGGCATGGCCATAACCACAGTTGACCCTAAGCTAGCTAACTTCTTTGAGCCTAGAGCTTCTGCTCCTGATGCCAGGATTGAAGTACTAACCAAAGCGGGCAGCATTGGTATCCGCACGTTCCTTTTTCTGGGGCCGCTACTGCCCTACATTTCGGACAGGGGCAAAGGACTAATGGATCTTCTAGATGTTGTTGCAGAAATCAACCCGGACTATTTCTTAGTGGACCGATTAAATCCACGTTACGGTATCTGGCGGACTGTTTCTGCAACGTTATCGAGGTATGACCCCGAACTAATCCCGGAATACAGAAAAATACTGTATGACAAACAGACACGTGATTGGTATACGTTCAAACTACGCCAGAGAATCACAGATCAGGCTAAGCAACGAGGGCTGGTCAGCAAGATGCGATTGTGTTTTTGATAATCGAAATTGAGTCACTGGGCCTGTCCCGGAAATTAAATGTTGGACACCCTTGCTCTCTTTAGACTAACAACTCTGATTCTGCAACCACTGGCAGTGCATTTACCTGGCAACCCGAGCAGTATCTCCGGATCAGTCGACCGAACCAGATTCAGCGTTCCTCCTCGAGATAACGTGCAAACGCTTGGCGAGCAATCGAATCTCTAAATCTTCCCCATCCGAAATACCTTTGTGCGACAAACAGGACAGACACCCTGTACCGCCAGTCTGCCATTCTTAAGCGTAACTTGCTTTGGGTTCTTTATCTCCCTCTTTTGCCTGCACTTTACACAATAAGCTGTTGCCATAGAATCCTCCTTCCAATTCCAAATTTGCTATATTGTGGCTTTAGGAGTTAAATTTTGTCAATACCTAGTCTCTTCCAAT
>JAUVWD010000044.1 GCA_030604285.1 Chloroflexota bacterium | reverse complement strand
GCCTCTATTTGCCTGGCAATGCAGACGGTGACAAGTTGTTCTCCTGAAGACATGAGCCTAGAATGAATATTTTAACAGAAACAGATATGGAAGTATTGATAATAGCAGGCCATATAATATAAAATGCGTTTCGCTGCCCAAAAGGCAGTACTAAAAAATCTAAAGGGGGAAGGTGATTTGTATGCGCTGGGAAGACATCTGTTACTAGAATTGAAAGACTGCGATAAGGAGGTGCTAAATGACTTAGATTTCATCAAAGAATGTCTCCATGAGGCTGCCATTCAATGTGGCGCCACGGTGGTAGGAGAGTCCTTCTACCGTTTTTCCCCGTACGGAGTAAGTGGAGTGGTTAATATTGCTGAATCGCACATTACCATTCACACCTGGCCCGAATATAGCTATGCTGCCGTTGATGTCTTCACCTGTGGAGACACGGTGAAGCCCGAGGAGGCTGCTAAGCTAATAATACAACAGCTGCAATGCAAGAATCACTCCTCGATCGAGCTCCGAAGGGGAATGATAGAAGATAGCCAAGTTAGCTATGTGGCAACATGAAAGATAGCGACCCTGATAAACATAAATGGTTTCATGACTATATCAGCCCTGACCTTACTATGTTATATAGTATTGATGAGGTGATATGTTCGTGGAGAACTGAGTTTCAATCTATAGACATCATCGACACTGGCAGCTTCGGTATCTGTCTTATCCTCGATGGCAAAATCCAGTCCAGTGAGAAGGACGAGTTTATCTATCATGAAGCCTTAGTGCATCCGGTTATGCTTACTCATCCCAATCCGGAGAAGGTGTTCATCGCTGGGGGTGGCGAGGGCGCTACCCTCCGAGAGGTGCTAGCACATAGGGCAGTGAACAAGGCAGTCATGGTGGATATTGATAGGGAGGTAGTAGACGTTTGCCGCAGATTTCTGCCTTCCTTTCACCAGAATTCGTTCGATGACCCACGAGCGGAACTTCATTTCGCTGATGCCAGAAAATACCTGGAAGAAAGCGTGGATAAATTTGATGTCATCATCATCGACTTGGCTGACCCTCTGGCACAGGGACCATCCCGCTTATTATATACCCAGGAGTTCTACCAGGTAGTCAAGCAAAGGCTACAAGGCGATGGCATTATGGCTGTCCAAGCTGAGCCTTCGGGCTTGACTGATTTGCAAAATTTCGCTGCCATTGCAAGCACCTTGGAATCCGTTTTCCCTATAGTTCGTCCTTATCAAGCCCACATCCCCTCCTTTGCTGGCCTGTGGGGATTTATCTCTGCCTCCCAAAGCCTTGACCCCACCGAGTTGACTGCCGAGGAGATCGATGCCAGAATCTCAGCCAGGGTATCGAAAGAGCTAAAATCTTACGACGGGCTTACTCACCAAGCCATGTTTACTCTGCCTAAGCACATTCGCCATCAAGTGGCCACAACCAGAAAGGTCATTACAGACAAAGAGCCCATTTCTACCTACTAAATGCTGCTCTCTCAGCGGCATAATAAGCTAACAGCTCCAGCTTGTCTTTCTGACGAGTTCCTCACAGCGCTTCTTCCTCGATTTGACTAGCTTTTGCGCCTTATCTGTTGTTTTTCCAACGGCGGCAGCAGATTCCTAAAAGGCAAAACCAAATTATGTTATTATGACTTGATGAAATGAAATGAGGAGGCAGGATTATGGAGGCCAAACTTCAATATGAACAGAAGCCCTGGCTTGAGTTTTATCCTGAAGGAATCCCTGCGCAAATCGATATCCCGGAGAAATCCCTGCCACAGGTTTTCGATGAAGCGGTACAGAAATGGCGAGACAAAACCGCCCTAATATTCTACGGCAGGAAGATAAGTTATTCCGAGTTAAGAGACCATGTCGATAGGTTTGCTGCTGCGCTATTCGATTTGGGGGTTAAGAAGGGTGACAAAGTTGCTCTATATCTTTTGAATTGCCCCCAATTCATCATAGCTTACTTTGGAGCGCTTAAAGTAGGAGCTACTTTAACGCCAATTAGCCCTGTTTACGTTAGTAGCGAGGTTAAGCATCAGGTTGAAGATAGCGAAGCTAAAGTCATCGTTTGTCAGGACCTACTCTATGATTATGTTGAAAAAGCGGGAGTCAAGTTAGAGAATGTCATCTTAACTGGAATCGGAGAATATTTGCCCACGTTAAAGAGATTTATGGGGAAAACCGTGGTTAGGAGTGTATACAAGAAAATGGAAGTGCCATCCACCAAGATCTTTGAAAGAGAGGGCTTCTATCAGTTTCAACACTTAATAAAGAAATATCCGCCAGATCCACCGAAAGTGCAGATCGATCCTCGGGAAGATTTGGCTG
This sequence comes from Chloroflexota bacterium, assembly GCA_030604285.1. GTDB lineage: Bacteria > Chloroflexota > Dehalococcoidia > GIF9 > AB-539-J10 > JADFUX01. The sequence goes on along the minus strand of JAUVWD010000044.1, from coordinate 4,094 downwards.
TGCTTCCTTACACCGGAGGGACAACAGGGTTGGCTAAAGGTGCTATGCTCACTCATTACAATCTGATTGCCAATGAGTCACAAGGTCACGCCTTTTGGTCACCAGTTCTTGAAGAAGGCAATGAGGTAGTAATAGCTTACTTGCCGTTTTATCACATTTATGGCCAAGTGGTGGTTATGCTTAGTGGATTGGTACGGGGCTACACTCTTGTGCTCTTCACCACCCCGGACATCGACGACATTCTAAGCGCTATTGAAAGCTATAGAGCAACAGCATTCTATAGCGTCCCCACCTTGTACGATGTTCTTAAAGATCATGACAAGACTGACAGAGTGAACTGGAAACGCTTCAAGATTCTTGTTTCTGGTGCTGATGCCCTTCTTGAGGACACGGCCAAGGGTTTTGAAAGGCGGACAGGCGTTAAGATAAACGAAGGTTACGGATTAACTGAAACCAGCCCCATAACTCATTCCAACCCAAAGGGAAGAACGAAGACCGGTTCATTTGGGGTGCCTGTGCCTAGTACTATGGCGGCGATCGTTCATCCTGAAAAGGATGAGTTCCTTCCCCTTGGGGAGATAGGCGAGATTGTGATCCAAGGCCCACAGGTAATGAAAGGATATTGGAAAAACCCCGAGGAAACACGGGAAAAGTTGGTGGACATAGAGGGCGAGAAATGGTTTAGGACTGGTGATTTAGGGAGCATGGATGACGAAGGTTATTTTCATTTCTATGATAGAAAGAGGGACTTGATTAAATATAAAGGTTATTCAGTCTTTGCCCGCGAAATAGAGGAAGTTTTGACGAGCCACCCCAAGATCAAAGAAGCAGGAGTCATTGGAGTTCGTGATCCTAGGGTAGGAGAGAATATCAAAGCGGCGATAGTTCTTGAGGCCGAGGCCAGGGGAAAATTGTCCGAAGAGGAGATTATTAGTTATTGTAAGGAGAGATTAGCCCATTACAAAGTTCCCAAAATTGTGGAATTTAGGGGCGAAATCCCAAAAACAGACGTTGGCAAAGTATCTCGCAGAGAGTTAAGGGAGGAAATGGGGTAAGATGCAGCCCCCCTTTCTTGAGGTTGAAAAGCTGACTAAGCGCTTCGGAGGCATCGTAGCGGTTAACAACGTCAGCTTCCAAATCGGTAGGGCCGAAATGGTTGGCCTAATAGGCCCAAACGGTTCAGGAAAGACCACTTTGATACGCCTTATAACTGGAATATTGAAGCCGGATGCTGGGAAGGTGAGGTTCAAAGGTGACGATATCACTGGACGCCGGCCCTGGCATATTGTCGAAAAGGGAATAGCAGGAACATTCCAGGTTGTGAAGCCCTTTCGGCGCTTACCTTGTATTGCCAATGTTATGGTAGCCTGTCTTTCTCCGAGGGCAGCAAAGAGAGGGGAATGGGTTAAGAGAGTGGAGATAAAAGCACGAGATGCCTTGGAGTTTGCTGGAATTGCTGACCTGGCACTGGAACGAGCCTCTGTGCTATCTCATGGGGACTTAAAGCGCTTGGAGATAGCCAGAGCGATTGCCACTGAGCCTGATTTGCTTTTGCTCGATGAGCCATTTGGCGGCCTAAATCCTGGGGAAACAGAACTGCTGGCGAGATCGATGAAGAGACTGCATACCGGGGGAAGGTTTGGCAGGCTACACAGTGAAGGGGCAGCTATGCTTATTGTGGAACACAAATTAATGGAACTCATGAAAATAGTTGACAGGGTGATCGTGCTCAACTTCGGAGAAATTATTGCCGAAGGCACTCCCGAGGAGATAGCCAAGAACGAAAGGGTAATTGAAGCCTACACCGGCAGGGAGGTAACCGAAGTTGCTTCTTGAGCTAAGAGATGTGACTGTTTGTTACGATACCGCCATGATACTAAATGAAGCAAGTCTGGCGGTTGATACCGGAGAATTGGTTGGCATCGTAGGCCCGAACGGTGCTGGAAAGACGACCTTGCTCCGCACTATAGCAGGGTTAATAAACTGGGAAAGAGAGACAACAAAAGGGATGAGGAAAGAACTCGCAAACATAACCTTGCAAGGTAGCATCACGTTTGCGGGAGAGAGGATAGACAAGCTGCCGGCACATCAGATAGTGAGAAAAGGTTTGATTCTGTGCCCGGAAAGAGGGAGGCCGTTTCGTGAGATGACGGTCACAGAAAATTTGAAAGCTGGCGCTTACCTTTGCAAGGACCCAAAAGAGATGGCGCGAAATTTCGAGAAGGTCTATGAACTATTTCCCGTGTTGAAAGAGCGAAGGAATCAGACATCGGGAACGTTATCTGGTGGGGAGCGCACAATGCTTGCTATTGGAAGGGCATTGATGCACCAACCTAAGCTGCTGTGCATTGATGAACCCTCAACTGGGCTTGCCCCCAGGATAAAGGACGATTTGTTCAAACGAGTAAAAGAGATCTACGAGTTGGGCATCACAGTCCTCCTGGTGGAACAAGATGTTGGTTTCGCGTTTGACTTGGCAAGTAGGAATTATGTCCTTTCTCGGGGAAGAGTGATCGCTGAAGGAACGGCTGAAGAGCTGCTCAAAGACGAGCTCATAAGAAAAACATATCTGGGGTTATGACTATCTTCCTTCTGAACGTAAGGGGGCATTACAGGCTCTACAGTACCGGCGAGTTGCGATATTAGTTAGTTTACATCTGGGGCATTCTATTTCAATCTTATCCCGGAGGCGAGCAGTAAGCCCTTCGGGCATGAAGAGGAGAACAAATATCACTACAAGGGCAAAGATTAGCATTCGCAGCTCAGGAACGATACGTAAGGACTCCATGAGAGGAAAGAGGATGTAAACACCTGTTATTGGTCCATAGATGGTCGCGATCCCACCAAAAATCGTCCATATGATTGGCTGAAATGAGAAAAGAAGTGCAAAATTAGAGGGGCCAGCGATCCCGATAAAATGAGCCGACAAGCCTCCGGCGACCCCAGCAAAGAATCCGCTTATGGAAAAAGCCAACAGCTTATATTTTGTCGTATTAATTCCTGAGGCTCGAGCTGTAATCTCATCCTCTCGGATGGCATGAAAAATAAGCCCGGTCCTAACAAATGTGCTTTTGGCATCGGTGAGTTTCCACATTATGAGGGCTGAGGCTATCATGACAACCAACGAAATGTAATAAACACATACTCGAGAGTCTGAGAGGGGAGCTATTCCATAAATGCCTAGTTCACCACCGGTAAAATCAGGAAAGGCGAAGACAATCCCTGTCAGGATTATGGGAAAAGCCAAGGTAACTAGGGCTAAGTAGTGTCCTCTGAGCCTCAAAGCTGGTATTCCTACAATTAATCCCGCCAATACCGCAACCAGGGCTCCGATGGGTATTGTTGCCTCTGGGGGTAACCCGAGGTTTAGATTTAGTAGAGCTGCGGCATAGGCGGCAACTCCAAAGAACGCAGCGTGACCGAAATTCATCTGCCCGGCAAAACCGGATAGAAGGTCCCAACTGGCGGCGAAGATAGCAAATATATTGGCGAAAATGAAAATGCGGAGAACATAAGGATTTCCGGTGATGAGAGGGATGAAGAACAAGAACAAAAGGAAAAAGAAAGCTATTGCCCTCCCGGGAACAGCTAATATCTCGCCTTGAAAGCTCTTATATAGCCGCCAAGCGTAAGCTTGCACTTACAATCTCTCCTCCTCAAAAGCCAGGCCAAATAAACCCTCTGGTCTTATCAAAAGCACTGCTACCATGACTGCGAGAGCAACTGCGCCCTTTATAAACGAGCCTACGGGGACTAAGAAGACAACCAGGGTCTCGGTGTACGCCAAAATAAAAGCTCCGGCAAAACTTCCTTTAAGGCTTCCTAAACCCCCGAGGACAACAAGAGCTAAGACCATTATGAGTGGGTGCATCCACATGCGGGGTTCCAGGACAAATATGGGGGCTACCATTGCGCCAGAAATTGCTGCCATGGCTACTGCTATAGCCATAGTCATTAGGCAGATCCTTCCCACGTTTATTCCCATTAAGTTGGCAATTTCTCGATCTTGGGCCACGGATCTAATGGCAATCCCCAATTTGGATTTCGTAAGCAGCACCCAGACGCCAAGCAAACAAGCTACAACAACTCCGAAT
>JAUVWD010000062.1 GCA_030604285.1 Chloroflexota bacterium | reverse complement strand
CCGCAGGCAAATCAATACAGCCGAGGCTGCTTATCGCATCGACCAGAAGAAGCTTGTCGAATTCCCCAACCACAGTGCTTATACTGCGTAGGTCGTTAGTCACTCCTGTGGATGTTTCATTGTGAGTTACTAGCACTGCCTTGATGTCGTCATCTGCCTTTAGTGGCTTGCTTACTGCTTCGGGATCAACCGGTTTCCCCCATTCAAAAGAGAGGCGGCTTACTTCAGCGCCATATTGCTCGGCGATGTCAGCAAAGCGATCACCAAAAACCCCATTGGAGACAGATAACACCTTATCACCGGCCGATAGTGTATTGACAATGGCCGCTTCCAGGCCCCCCGTGCCGGAACATGTGAGGATGAAAACATCTCCCTTGGTCTGAAATGCTTGTTTCAATTTCGTGGTTACCGAATCAATAATCTTGGCGAAACCTTCGCCTCGGTGGTTTATCATTTGTTTTGCCATAGCTTGAAGAGCCTGTGGTGGACATGGTGTAGGTCCCGGTATACGCAATTGCATTTCTATTATCCCCTTTTCCCTTGAGATTGCTTCGTCGCTGACGCTCCTCGCCATGACACCCACTTGTCATTGCGAGCAGAGCGAAGCAATCTCATTCTTAACGTTCAATGGTTATCCTCACGTAGTTGAGTTTACCTATCTTTAGAATGCTACCGGGATGAGCACTGATAATACTGCCGCTTATTTTGCAGCCGTCCAGTTCAATTGCTCCCTGGGCGAGCAGGCGCTTTAGTTCACTCTTGCTCTTGACTAAACCTTGTTGGAGTAGGGTTGGAGCGATGTCAAGATGATACATTTCATCCCCAGCATAAGTAGCTGCAAAGGCATATTCAGGGATCTGCTCTGGTATTCCTCTCCTTTGGAACACTCTAGTAAATTCCTGTTCTGCTTCGTCCGCAGTGTGTTTCCCATGAAATTGCCGCACAATTTCATAAGCTAGCCGTTTTTTGACCACCATTGGGTTAACCGAGTGAGTGCCTAGTTGGCTTCTAAAGCTGGCGATTTCCTCATTCGGGACATCGGTCACTAGCTCAAGGTAATCAATAATAGCAGAATCGGGGATTGACATCACCTTGCCGTACATTTCCCGGTGAGGCTCATCAATGCCTATTTGGTTGTCTAAGCTCTTGCTCATCTTCTGGCTGCCATCGGTTCCGACGAGAAGTGGCACGAGGAGAATTTGTTGAGGAGGCTGGCCCATTACTTGTTGCAGCTCCCTGCCAAGAAGACAATTGAATTTCTGGTCGGTGCCGCCGAATTCGACGTCTGCTTGGATGGCTACTGAATCATATGCCTGCAGCAAGGGATAGAGCATTTCAGTTAGAGAGATGGGATTGCCCGAGCTGTACCTCCTATTGAAATCGTCTCTAGCCAGGAGTTGTGCTATGGTGAATTTGCTGGTAAGTTGGATCACTTCGTCCAAAGTGAACTTGTCATACCACTCGCTTTGCCATCTTACCTCTGTTTTGTCCTTATCCACGACTTTGTAAAATTGGCTCAAGTAAGTTTTTGCGTTGGCCTGTATTTCTTCTTGGGAGAGCATGGGGCGGGTACTTGATTGGCCGCTTGGGTCTCCGATTCGTGCTGTCCAATCACCAACCACGAGGATGACCTTATGTCCTAGTTCTTGGAATTGGCGTAATTTCCTTAAGCCGACCGCATGGCCCAAGTGGATATCAGGGGAACTGGGGTCGAAGCCCTGTTTCAGCTTCAAAGTTTTCCCTGATTCCAGTAGCCTAATCAATTCCTGTTCGACGATAGTTTCAGCTACCCCCCTCCTTAGTGTAGAACTGGACTCAAAATCGGTCATTTTAGTTCCTTAGACAGGATCGTTTTTGCTTTTCTAATGTCTTTTTTCACTTGGCTCTTCAGTTCTTCAGAACACGCGAAGTATTGCTCATTTCTTAGTTTCCAGACAAATTCCGTCTTGATCTGTTTACCATATAAGTCACCTTCATAATCCAGCAGGTGAACTTCCACAGTTTTCCGACCGTCTCCAAATGTTGGGCGGGTGCCGATATTGGTTGCTGAAGCAAATTGCTTTCCATCTACCTGAGCAATGGTGGCATAGACACCGTTGCCCGGTAACGCTTGCTGTGGTTCTATATCCAGGTTAGCGGTGGGGAATCCCAAGTTTTGGCCGCGCCTTTCTCCAGGGATAACTTCGCCGACGAGGTTGAAGGGATGCCCCATTAGCTTTGTTACCTTTGCCACATCCCCTTGAGCCAGTGCTTGGCGAATAAGAGTGCTGCTCACTATTTCGCCGTCGATCGTAAAAGGAGGGATAGTCTCTACAGTGAACCCTATTTCTTGCCCTAGAGCAGAAAGCAGCGTACTATTTCCTTCACGTCCCCTTCCTAAAGCGAAGTCACGACTAATCATAAGTCCACGCATCTTAAGATACCTCTTCAGCAAGACAACAAATTCTCGTGCACTGAGTTGAGCTACCTCCAGGGTGAAGGATATCACAGCAACCAAATCTATTCCCAGTTCTCGAAGTCCATTTGCTCGCTCTTCCAAGGTACTTAGCCAGGGCAAGTGATCGTGGTGCAACACCCATTGGGGATGAGGGTTGAAGGTGACTACTCCGCTGACCAGGTTCTCTTCCTTTCCTCGCTGGATTAATCTCTCTAGCAGGTAGCGGTGCCCCGCGTGCACGCCGTCAAAAACGCCGATAGTGAGCAGCGTTTCCCTTTGTGGAACCAGTTTAGCTAACTCTTGCTCAATCCCCACGGAACTCAGGCTCTAACCTTTGTGCTAGGAATAGCTAATCTTCTACCTGTTGCTTCGGCCAGGCGCATCAGTTGGAATGTAAGTCGTTGGAAGTTATCAAAGGTAAGTGACTGAGCGCCATCCTTAAGAGCCAGGTCAGGGTTAGGATGAACCTCTATCATCAACCCATCTGCTCCAGCAGCTAGCGCTGCAAGTGCTAGAGGAGCTACTAAATACCACTTCCCCGTCCCGTGGCTGGGGTCAGCAATAATGGGCAGGTGGCTAACTTTCTTGATGATAGGGATAGCACTGATATCCATAGTATTGCGGGTATAGGTCTCAAAAGTTCTAATGCCCCGCTCGCACAGGACAACTTGTTCATTTCCTTGCGTCAAGATGTATTCAGCGGCCAATAACCACTCTTGGATGGTGGATGATAACCCGCGCTTGAGCATCACCGGCTTGTTTATTTTCCCCACCTCGTCGAGCAAAGTGAAGTTTTGCATATTTCGCGCTCCAATCTGAAGTATATCGGCATAGCTAGCTACAAGCTCGACATCGGTTGGCGTCATTACTTCAGTGATGACAGGTAGCCCAGTCTCCTCTCGTGCTCTTGCCAGCAGTTTAAGCCCTTCCTCACCTAAGCCGCGAAAATGATACGGTGAGGTGCTTGGTTTGAAGGCGCCACCACGCAGTATATGGGCCCCTGCTGCCTTAACTGCTTGAGCTGTGACTAGAAGTTGGTCTTCACTTTCTACGGCGCAGGGTCCAGCCATAATGATTATTTCATCGCTGCCAATGGCGAGGTTGTTTACCTTAACTATGGTATTCTGGGGGTGGAACTCTCGACTGGAAAGCTTATAAGGTTTGGTAACAGTGATGACTTCTTCTACTCCAGGGAGCAATTCCAACCTATCACGAAGTTCGGCGAAGATTTGCCCCACTACGCCGATAACCGTGTGCTCTACGCCTTGCGATATATGTCCCTTCAATCCTAATTCCTCGATACGCTTAACAACTCCGTGGATCTCGTCTTGGCTAGAGTGAACTTTCATAACTACAATCATTTCTTGCCTCCGATTAACTCTTCAGCCTCTCGCAAATAGACATGCACAATCTCCTCGACCGTTTTTTCAGTATTTACTAGCATCAAGATTCTCAGGCAGCTAGGCAGACTATTGGGGACATTCATTTCGTGTCCACAAAGCAAAGCGAGCTGCTTTGGCCATCCTAATTCGCGTGTTGCTGCCGCAGGGAATTCGGCATTCAGGTCAGGTGTTGTGGTAAAAAAGATGGCAGCTCTTTCGCTAGTTTCAATTCTGTTGGCCTGCACCATTTCCCTGAGCAGCTCCTTAGCGGCAGCAATAATCGTCTCCGTCGTATTTGCTGGAACTGTAATAGCACCTCTGATGCCGCGGCACTGCAATTTGGTATATTCCTTAGCTCTGAGCCAATAGCCTATCCTATTTGTTGGCCTCCGTCAAGGAAATTGGGCTTGACAGCGAGATAGGGTAAGGTAAACTGGAGGAAATGCTTTAGGGAGGCGCCTCATGACGCGTGGTCAGAAAGCAGCCATTATACTAGTAGCGTTCTTAGTTGCAGTTATCTTGTGCCTCATCTCAGGATACAGTGGTTATGTTCGTGGCCGAGGCGAGGGTTATCAAAGCGGTGTTGTCGCTGGCGCTGGCAGCGGCTATAGCTTGAGAGACCCCACTTATCACGAGATCAGGCAATTCTTAGCCGAAGATAGAACTGATGCCAACAAGTATGTAGAAGGCGAGTATATCTGTTCTGATTTTGCCGCTGATGTGAACAACAATGCTGAAGCCCAAGGCATCCGTTGTGCCCTGGTCGAGATTAAATATACCGGGGGTAGTGGGCATGCTGTGGTAGCATTTCAGACGGTGGACAGAGGCTTAACATTCATTGAGCCTCAATATGATGAGGAAGTCAGCATAGAGCTTGGCCGAAGCTATGCGGAACTTAACCATTACAAAAAGCCAACCTTTGATGATACCGTCATGCGCTATCTAGTTATCTGGTAGCAATAGTGGTAAGATGCTTGTAGGCATGCGAAGGGAAAGATTTGAGGCTCTGGTAACAAGGGCAATTGAGGATTTGCCATCGGAATTTCAAAGCAAGCTGGAAAATGTTCAGGTCCTTGTGGAGGACTGGGCAACGCCAAGTCAGCTTGGGCGAGCAAGGCTTAGTCATCGCGGCCAGTTACTGGGTCTTTATGAAGGTGTGCCCCAGACCAAGCGAGGCAGAGGGTATGGACTGGTGCTTCCCGACAAGATAAGCATCTTTCAGAAGCCCATAGAAAAACAATGCCATTCTGAGAAAGAAATCGAGGCGAAGATAGGGGAAGTAGTGCGCCATGAGATAGCGCACCACTTTGGCACGGATGAGGAGACTTTGCGGAGGATAGAAGGAGGGAGGCTGAGGAAGAGGAAATCGCAATAGAGCTTAGTAGCCAGAACTGCTGCCACGAGCTATACTAATCTTATGCCAGCGTAGCTCAGGGGGAGAGCAGCGGTTTCGTAAACCGCCGGTCGTCGGTTCGAATCCGACCGCTGGCTATATCTG
>JAUVWD010000077.1 GCA_030604285.1 Chloroflexota bacterium | reverse complement strand
TTATTGCTCCTACCCTGTATATTGCCACCCCAGCTTGACCAACAATCCCCCTCCCTGGCTCGACGATAAGTCGAGGATAGCCCAATTCCAAAGCTGAGGCAAGACTATTCAATTTGTTAGTTATGGCCTTGGCATAGTCAGCTACAGTAGGCATTTCGGACTCCAGGGCGTATTGGACAGCAAAGCCGCCGCCAACGCCGAGTTCGCTGAGTTGAAAGCCGAGTTTCCTTTCCACTTCCTTGGCAAAGCCAAGAACAAGCTCGATAGCAAGCTCGTAAGGCTCTATTTCGGGTACAGGAGAGCCGAGGTGGAAATGCAAGCCTAAGAGGTTGAGGTTAGAACTAGACATTGCTTGGCTTGTGCCCTCTTCGGCTTGCCCTGTAGCTAAAGGAAAGCCGAATTTGCTATCCAAGATTCCTGTAGTGGTGTATTGATGAGTGTGAGGATCGACGCCCGGAGTGATACGAAGCAAGATATCCTGGCTAATTCCCTTTTCCTCAGCCAGTTCGTTAAGTAGCTCAAGCTCATAGAAACTATCCACCACAACTCGACCAATGCCCCAGTACAGAGCCAGCTTCAGCTCATCGCGCGTCTTATTATTGCCATGGAAGTATATCTTGTCGAAGGGAAACCCTACTGAATGCGCAATGCTAATCTCGCCACCGGAGACAACATCAAGCCCCAAGCCCTCCTGCTTGAAGATAAGAGCCAAAGCCCTGTTCAGGAATGCCTTAGAGCCATAGATGACTGAAGTAGCAGGATAGCATTTGGAGAATTCGGATCTGAATTCCCGACACCTGTGGCGCAGAGTGAACTCATCGAAGAGGTAAAGCGGCGTACCGAATTCGTTGGCCACGTCGAGTACATCACAGCCGCCGACACAAAGATGGCCTTGGCTGTTTATTTCGGCGGTTAAGGGGAATAAGGATAACTTGGGTGTATTGCTTGTGTTCAATTTTGGATATAGTAGCTTGTAATCCCAAAGCGAGTCAAGAAAAGCGTTTTGAGCTATGCTTCGCAGCTAAAAGGCTCAATTCAAACTCTAGCTCTTGCAGGCTTATTCGTTAGGAGCAGTCCTTTGCATGTTTTAGCGCTAAAGGTCTTGAGTCACGTGGGGCTGGCGTCTTTTGGAACTGCCCAGCCCATTTTGTGCCTCAGTGCAAGAATGCATTATTATACCCCTAGGCAGAGTGACGCACCGTGTAAGGGGCGAAAATTGTTAAGATTGCGTGTGCACACTGGTATAGATCACACATATGGCTGGTAGATAATGCTGCTTTCTTTTCACTCGATGCGGATAATAACTGAAGGTAGGTCGATGGTTGGAGGAGAATCATGACTCGCAACACCTATGGTAAAGAAGGATGTAACCGTGGATCAATTTCTATGCTGGAAGGCCGCACAAGAAGCTAATCTGTATGAATATTAAAGGTGCAAGAAGACGCTTGGAAGTTTCAAAATCTCCTCTGCAGATTTCAGCGACGACAATAGTCTATTTAGGTCTTCCTAGCTTTGCCTCCACTGTGAGTCTACAAGGCGCCGTGAAACAGGAACACCGCGTCGGATTAGTGCCCGTGTCGCGTGGCTTGCTGCGTGGCGCCAAACACCTTTCAATTGACTTGCCAGCTCGTATGGGATCAGGTTTTCAGGTGGGATGATATTCCCGTCTTTGTCTCTCCTAAGAGGAACCTTTATTGTCATGTCATCCATTACAGGATGGACCCGTGTCTCCCCTTGCACCTCTTTTCCCGTTACAGGAGAATAGATAGTTCCTCTGACAGATCCGCTGTCACCTGGGATTGGACAACAGTTCAAGGTATATTGATAAGTGTATTTCCATTTCACTACAGTCACTTTGTAATACCTAAGGTTTCTAAGGGTTGCCAACCTTGTATAGAGAAAAGCTAGAGTTGTCTTTGTACACCTCAACTTCATAATATTGTTGCACTCCAAGGGTTCCGCGAAAACGTCAAAGTATTCTATTGCTGGCACGAATACCCAGTTGTCATTGCGAGCCGCGGCCGTGGCAATCTCTGCTGCCAAACCTTCGCTTTGTGTCATTCTGAGGAAGCAAGGCGACTGAAGCACGTCGCTCGGGACAAGCTCCGCTGAACCATACCTTATGGGGCTATTGTCCCCTCCCTGGATTGCTTTCTCCGCTTAGCTTCGCTCAGGGCTTTGGCGCACACGCTCCTCGGGATGACCGTGACAGCCCAGTATCTTCACGGTTGGTTAGGGCATTGGGTCATGACGGTCTCGTTTTTCACAATCACCGGCAAAGCCCATTGCGCAATCAGATGTATGCAGCAGGAGCCAATGCTCTGTCTTGGTAGCCTATTATCCACTAACCTACTTGGGAACGATGAAGACGTGGCAGCATCTCTTATCGCCTCTATGTCTGGACTCCGGCACCTCCATTTTGGCGTTGGGGTTAATCGCAGTTGCTACCCCCTCAAACATGGGCCAAGCGTAGTTAAGGTCTATCTTGTCCCAGGGAGCGTTAACCATCTTCACTGCCTCCATCACTGGGCAAAATCCCTCGTTGTCACAGACCACCTTGTCTCCCTCTACTTTGCATGCTCCGGGTGTTCCAGCAGCTTGCGTGATGAAGGCGTTGATCGCTGCCGCTACTGCATTTGCATCGCTCCCCACGATGTTCAAACTGCTCTCATGATTCTGCCCCAGCATCTTCCCGGCTTGAGAGAAGTAGCTTTTTGACACCTGCAAGGCATCGTCTCCAAATCTATTATAATACGCCGTTACCAACCCTATACCCTGCATCTGCGCCTGTACCAGGTTCATCTGCTCCTTAGTGATCTCCATTCTTCACCCCCCTCATTTTGTTCTTGCCCGTCACCCCTCAGTCGCCCATACGAACTCACATAGGCTGTCGCCCTGCGGAATTGCCTTAGTCCTCCTAACGGAGAACTTTGGGTTGAAGGACTTGGTTATGGCGGTGTTAAACGGCAGGCATGGCGCTAAACACCTCTCTTTTTCGAGCCCAAATTCCTGCCCAATTTCATAATGTGGACACTTTGTTACCGTTCCGCGCTTTCCAAGCTCTTCTGTCTCTCCCTCCGTTCCAAAGATCTGAGCGACTGCTAGTGTCGCTTTGTGCGCATCGGCAAGGCTTTCACTAAGCCCCAAAGCCTTCTTCATCGTCTCTGCAAAGCGTTTCCCACCCTGCTCTTGAAATATTATCAATCCCTTATTCAGGGCTTCGGTGTCCACCCCCAATCCCTTAAGCACGGTGTAGTAGCCAAGTAACTTGTGATTTGCATCCGCTTTCGAGTCTCGGAAACCAATTCATCTGGCAACCTCGGCATCTCAGTCATAAGATCCACCCCCTTATTTCTTAGAACTCCTCTTTTGGTACGAGAAGCTAATCCTTCACATAATGCCGCCTCCCCTCTTGAACTATTTTCCCTTTTTTCGAACCCTGTTTGTGCCCAGCCGGTTATTTAAAGGGAGCATGACATGAGTAATAAACTCTGGCGGTAATGAGTCTCGCTGTGCCTTCTTGAAGATATCGTCCAGGGAAGCGGATGTTCCATGGTCTTTCACGAGTCAATGGGGCATCACGATTAGATCACTGCCACCATCCCAGTCAATAGTTGGGATCTGTTTTCTGGTGTGAATTCCCTTTCCGATCGCTGCTTGATACGACGCTTCATCCAATACTGCCTCACAGGAAAGCCATGTCTGCGACAGATAACATTCACACCAACAATGCACCCACAAGGTGTCGGGAAGATTCCGATACACGACGTTGAGGACGAGACCTTTGAGGGCATCCCTTCTTACGTCAGCCCGGTGATATCTTGCCGGTATCCCAACAGCGCGAAGCAAACCTTCAGATTGCTTTGCTCATACAAAGCCCTACCCCCCTTTTCAGAGTATCTGAGGCTTTAGCATCTACAACGTCACCACCGAAAAGTATTTCATCCCTTACAAAATGAAATATCCTTGTTGCCGCCTCTTTTGGACTCTGGGCGCCCTTGATGAGTTCCTGCGCCTTTTCCTTCACCCTTTCGTTCTCGCAGTCACATAGGTCCGTGGGTTTGAGACATTCATCCATCCCTTCTGGTGCTTGCCAAGCCATTCTATCATCCTCCCCTTTAGTATCTTTTGAAGCTTGTCTGTCGTTGGATTCCCCTCTTACTCCTATTCTACACTCCATTTTAGGTTTTTCAATTGGGTGAAGGGCAATTTCGCTTAACGTCAGGCTGCGTGAGAACCATTTCATCATCCAAGTTATCCGACATAATTCCGCGCTTTCCTTTTAGGCCTCATCAGGGAAAAGACGGGAAGTGTTGTGGCGTGGGGTGTTGGCTGCTGGTTACAGGAGAGTTCGGCGGCTACTCAGAATGCTGGGCCTGCCAATCCCCCAAGGTCGGCTATTCTTCGTGAATAGTTATTCGTACTATGGTATCGCCCTGCTCAATTTCTTCGAG
>JAUVWD010000061.1 GCA_030604285.1 Chloroflexota bacterium | reverse complement strand
GCGGGATTGGCAGGAAAGTCAGCCTGGCAACGCCTTAGATGCCGATCAAGGGATTATCAACGGGTTTCTGAATTGCTTGCCCTTCGCCTTAACCCAAGCTCAGGAGCGTGTGCTGCAAGAGATCTTGACCGACATTTCTCGTCCAAAGGCCATGTGCCGTCTCCTTCAAGGTGAAGTGGGCAGCGGCAAAATCGTAATTGCCACCATGGCTCTATTAATCGCCGCTGGCAATGGCCATCAGGGAGCCCTGATGGCGCCAACTGAGATACTAGCTGAGCAACATTTCAATAACATCTGTGGCTACCTATCTAAAGTCAGCACGCCAGAATGTCGGTGCGAGGAGGGAAGCGGCGAAGGAATCTCAGCCAAGTTAGGCAACATAAGATGCTATGCTGGGTTTCTCTCACGACCTCTTATCATCGCTTTGCTTGTTGGTAGCCTTAAAGACAATGAAAAGCAGGATTTGCACAACCAGATTCAGAAAGGCAAGGTTGATATCGTTGTCGGCACCCACGCTCTTGTTCAAGAAGGGGTGGAGTTCCACAAACTTGGGCTGGCGGTGATTGATGAGCAGCATCGCTTTGGCGTTTTGCAGCGTCAGAAGCTGCGCCAAAAGGGCTTTAACCCTCATATTCTGGTCATGACGGCTACTCCCATTCCTCGAACCATGGCATTAACCCTGTACGGCGATCTCGATCTTTCAGTCATTGATCAGTTGCCTCCGGGACGGCAGGTCGCAAGAACAAAGTACCTTAAGCCTGAGCAAATGGGAAAAGCTTACGCCTTCGTTCGCAGGGAGGTTAGCCGCGGCAGGCAAGCCTTCATTATTTGTCCTATAATTGATGAGTCGGAGGTGCTTGAGGCAAAAGCCGCTACCACTGAATATGACTTCCTGTCCAGAGAGGTTTACCCTGATTTGAGGCTGGGGCTCCTTCATGGAAGGATGCCTGCCAGTGACAAAGAGGATGTAATGCGCCGCTTTCGCAATGGATTGCTTGATATTTTGGTGTCGACATCGGTAGTTGAAGTTGGGATTGATGTACCTAACGCCAGCGTTATCTTGGTGGAGGGTGCTGACCGTTTTGGGCTGTCGCAGCTCCACCAGTTCAGGGGGCGGGTGGGACGGAATAACGAGCAGGGGTATTGCCTGCTCATTCCCGAAAAACCTTCACCCGAAGTAACCAAGCGCCTGCAACTTTTAGAGGAATTTCGCGATGGCTACACCTTGGCTGAGAAAGACTTGGAGATACGAGGCCCGGGGGAATTTTCTGGCACTCAGCAAAGCGGTTTTCCCGAGCTTCGGGTAGCTGACTTATCAAACTTGCGTCTTTTGGAATTGGCTCGGCAGGAAGCAATCAGTCTTCTGGAAAGCGACCCTAATTTAGGGAGAGATGAACATATTCTGCTGGGCCAGAAAGTAACTCAACTATGGTCTGAAAACACCGAATGGAGTTGAATATGTCATTGCCAGATAAGCGAAGCGATCTCATGCTCAGGAAGAACCTGGCTACCTGCCTGGAGAAGGCAATTATTGAAGCACAGCAACAGGGGAGCCTTGCTTTTACGGCGTTGCCAGATATAGTTATAGAACACCCTCAGAATCCTGAGCATGGGGACTTCGCCTCAGGCCTCTCCTTAAAGCTGGCCCGCGCTATGGAAATGACTCCCCTTTCAATAGCCGAGAGGGTGGCCGAGCATATATCGCCGCCTCCCGAAGTCGATAAGGTTGTCGTTGCCCCACCGGGCTTCATCAATTTTACCTTGCGAGGAGATTGGTTAGCTGAGCAAGTGGAATCAGTTTTGGCTTTTGGCGATTCATATGGGGATATCCCTATAGGTGAAGGAAAACGTATTCAAGTTGAATTTGTTAGTGTTAATCCTACGGGACCTCTTCACGTGGGTCATGGACGTGGTGCCGTTTTAGGTAGCACCTTGGCTAACGTTTTTGCCGCTGCCGGTTACCAGGTGGAGAAGGAATATTACCTAAATGATATGGGCAGCCAGATAGAAGCATTCAACCATTCCCTTTATGCTCGTTACCAACAGTGTCTGGGAATAGCAGCCGACATGCCTGCCGAGGGCTATTTCGGCAATTACATGATTGACTTAGCAAGAGAAATTGCTCAGAAGCAAGGCAACAATTTCTTAGATTTGCCGAAAAGAGAAGCAATTGCAGAACTGGGCAAGATTGGGCTTGAACAAATAGTTGACGGAATCAAGCAAGACCTTAAGCTGCTGAATGTTGATTTCGATGTCTGGTTTAGCGAAAAGGATCTTTATCAAGGTGAACAGTACCAAAAAGTCATGTCACTGTTGCAAAGCAAAGGCTATGTGGCCAAGAAGGAGAACGCTGTTTGGTTTGAATCCAGTGCCCTGGGCGAGGATAAGGATAACGTGCTGGTGCGCAGCGATGGCTCTCCCACTTATTTTGCCTCTGATGTCGCCTATCACTACAACAAGTTCCTGGAGCGGAAATTCGATTATGTCATTGATATTTGGGGGGCAGACCATCAGGGACACGTCCCCAGGATGAAGGCGGCCATCAAGGCTTTAGGAGTAGATCCCGAGCAGCTCAAAGTAATAATTTGTCAGTTGGTTACCCTGCGGCGTGGTGAAGAAGTAGTCAAAGTATCCAAGCGAAGCGGAGATATTGTCGCCCTGCGAGAGGTGATAGAAGAGGTCGGAGCGGATGCTTGCCGTTTTGTTTTCTTGTCCCGCTCGGCCGATAGCCAGATGGACTTTGATCTGGAGCTGGCTAAGAAGCAATCAGCGGACAACCCCGTTTACTATGTTCAGTATGCTCATGCTCGAATAGCCAGCATTCTTCGGCTGGCTGGGCAGCGAGGGATCGATTATACTCAAGGCGATGTGGCTTTGCTTAAGACTGAGCCAGAGTTAACCTTGATTCGCAGGTTGATATTGCTGTCTGAAGTAGTAGAAGAAGTAGTCACCACCCTGGAGCCACACCACTTACCTTACTATGCTCAAGATTTAGCTACCGTTTTCCATAGCTTCTACAAACAGTGCCGGGTTGTTTCTCAAGATGAAGCATTAACCAAAGCCCGGCTCAAGCTGGTCAGGGCAAGTCAGATTGTGTTGGCCAGAGTCCTTGACCTTATGGGCATGACCGCCCCGGAAAGAATGTGAGGGCTGATACACCAATTGACCTACATTCCAACATTTCCTAGTCCTGAATAACGTGCAACTCGGGACAAACAGCCAACCTGCCTCAGAGACGTTCAGTGAAGCAAGGAGCTACATTGAGCATGTCGAGCCCCTTCAGCCCGGTGGAAAATCATATAGCGCCTCAGATGAGCGGGTTGAAGCTTCGGTAGAGCGTTTTGCCCTCCCAGAATAGGGGTAGTCTGAGAGGAAAGATAGATGGACAACGGCTCTTTTGTTCGTTGCGGCAAGAGGACCCGCTGAAAGATTTCCCCTGCACTCGATTGTTGGGATCATGCCCACACATCGCATGTCCAGAGTTTTCGCCAAGCCCGGCTAGCCACTGAGCAGACTAAACCCTGAGCACAGTATATAGAGGAGGTCGCAGCTCTCGATGCCAAATGAACCTTCAGCTTTGAATCACCGATGCCTGGCGCCCGTCACACCGGAGCTAGAGTCCTTGCTCTTTGTACCGCTTAGCTAATTTGGCGTAAGTATCCGGCCCTTGCATTACCCACCATAATTGCTCCGGCGAAGCCTCTCCCTCCACCCTCCCAGGAACGCCAGCAACTAGCTTCCCATTGGGGATTTTCATCCCTTGCCTAACCAGGGAACCTGCGGCAATGATGCAAAAATCACCTATTTCAGCGTCATGGAGTATAGTGGAGTTCATGCCTATAAGCACCCTACTCCCAATCTTGCGGCAATTAATGACTGTCCCGTGACCAACGTGCACTCAGTCTCCGATGGCCATATCGCCAGCACTATCGGGGGAAGAAGGTGACCCTGAGTGTATGACGCAGTTATCTTCCACAGCGGTGTTGGTACCAATCTTTATCTTGCCAAAATCAGCCCTGATTACCGCTCCCGGCCATATGCTGCAGTTTTCACCGATCTCTACATCGCCAACGATATAAGCCGCTTCGCTAACGAAAGCCGATTCAGCTATTCTGGGCGTCTTGCCATTAAAGCTTCTTATCATCTTATCTTCCTGCGCCTAAGTGTAATAGCTTTAAGACTACGTAACTAGCACTAGGAATATGTTTCGTAGATCCGTTGCTAAGCAATCTTACGGCCAAAATCAGCGATTCAGAGATTTTAGCCACTTTTCGAGACTAGAGATCGGCTCCCAAGAAAAACGATGTCAAGAAGCAGTTGAAGCTACGCATAAGCTACCTCATAGCAGCTAAAGCCGAATTCAACAGGGAGTTAGAGGGAGGCCGGCATTCACCGCCACGTAGCTCTCCCTTCAAGCGAGGGGCACTTTGTAGCCTGACTTTGAGGCGGAGCACGCGGAAGCTATCTCCGTGTCATTGCGGACTCCTGATTTCGCTAAGCACTGTGGCTCACACCCTCCCTAAGGCGAACGTAGAGTCTTCACAGTTCTTACCCTACATCAAATTCAGGATGTCAAACTCGCCCTAACCAGTGAAGTGGTCTACGAGGAGGACAATGCCCAATATGATAAGATAAATGCCTACCAGATAGTTAAGGATTTTGGGGAAGATCATTACTACGATGCCAAAGATGAGGGCAAGTATTCCCGCTATAAGACCCGTCACAGGCATGAATTGTCACCTCCTTGAATTGGTTGAATAATGATAACAAAGGTTTAGGCTCACGTGAATAGGCAATATGGGCTGTGAGCCCAAATTTCTAATAGCAACGACCGCATTCAGGCCGCCAAGCCAAGAGAATTGGAAAGAGCCATTTCACAGTTTCACAGCAGACGTTATCCCCTGAACTTCCTGAAGACAAGGGTGGCGTTGAATCCGCCAAACCCGAAGGAATTGGAAATAGCTGTGTTTACCTCTCCTTTTCTGGCTACATTAGGGACATAGTCCAAATCGCATTCGGGGTCTGGAGTATCATAATTTATTGTTGCTGGGATTACGCCATCCCTTATGGCGAGAACGGTGAAAATGCCCTCCACCGCACCTGCCGCCCCTAATAGATGACCTATCATGGACTTATTGGAGCTTACTGGCACGCTTCTGCTATGCTCGCCTAAAGCAGCCTTTATCGCCTTAGTTTCAGCTAGGTCATTGAGTTGGGTGGATGTCCCATGGGCATTGACGTAGTCAACCTCATCTGGAGAGACACCAGCATCATCCAAGGCTAACTTGACACACTTTGCCTGGTTTTCCCAATCAGGCTCTGTTACGT
>JAUVWD010000081.1 GCA_030604285.1 Chloroflexota bacterium | reverse complement strand
CTTCGCCGGATTGAGGTTAAAGCCAGGGCCGGGGCGGACAAGGCCACCCTGAACCAGTGCAGCCTTACCATCACGGAAGTGTTGTACCAGCTTGGCTATGCTATGTTCATTCGCTAACCTGACATCGGCATCAATAAGAATGACAATGTCCGCGCTGGTGACTGAGAACGCCAAGTTTATCGAGTCCTGCTTGCCTTTCCTCTCTGGTTTTCTAATCAGCTTTACCCTTTGGTCTCTCCTGGCAACCCCTTGAACAACGTCATCCGTTTGGTCTGTTGATGCATCCGATATTACATAGATATTCTGGATTTCAAACCAATCATCTTGCCTTGCCAGTATCACATGGTGCAACACGCTGCCAATACAGCCTCCTTCATTGAAGGCAGGGATGACAACATCAACGGCAGCCACTACCTCCCGACGCTTTTCTGCGGCCATGTCCGAGGGGGCGACTTCTTGCTTCAGGGGTGCATCTCTATACCGCACACGTACCTTCCTTCATGCTAGTACCTAACTCGCTAGCGCTCTAATGACTGGAGTGCTCAAACAGCGCTTTACTACCTAATTTCTACCTCCTGCCTGGACAATCATGCTTGTTGCAGATGTGGCACGGGTTATAATTCTCTACGTTGCTATTACATGGGCCAATACCAATAATGCCCGATATTGACTTGCGGGGGAGCATCAGACACCCCTCGGTCAAGCGAATGCCCGCAGAATCACCGTTCACAGCCCGGAAGACCATTCTCTGCTGGCCTAATTTCCAATCGCAATAGCCGGGGCTGAAGCGCCGGCTTGTGCAAAGCCCCTGAGCATGAGCTATCTCCCCTATTCTGTCTTGGACGAAATCAGCTACACTCTCAACAGCAACTGACCCTATTGCATCCAGCACAGCCGCTTGGAGCACGAGCTTATCCTCAGCGAGATGGCATACCATTTCCTCCAGGTAATCACCTATTGTTACCAAGAATACCGCAGCCTTATGGCATTGCTCCAGCAGCCGGGTGATGATTCGGCTTTGGAAGACAATCGGACCCTCGATAATAACACGGGACCCCTTAACCGACTTGATATCCCTGATGACACCTGAATATGACGGTGCAATGAGGTGGTAAGCGTTCTCTACATATTCATTGACCAAAGACGCCATGCGAGCCGGCGGCTTGCAATCAGTACCGTACCCAATCTCGTGCCATACCTGCCGTCTATCGATGCCAAGCCGGTTACTTATAACTACCATATTCTTTTCACCTTTATTTTATTTGAGGCACGAAGAGGAAGTAAAAACTCTTGCCGTCTGTAGCATGGAAATTGAGGCAATGAAGAGTCAGCATGGGGGTAACTTTCAGGGCAGCACATGGAGAGGTGCAACCTTAGCAGCTTTCAAGAAGATTCGGGGGGAGATTTGAGGAGATGGGATACTGACGAACTAGGCAGAATCGACTGTGGATGGGCTAATGGATCTGTGAATCAGTCTGCGAGGCGAGGTGAGATAGATAGACGGACAGATAGATAGACCCCCACATTAGGTTCCAGCTTTCTAGCTTCAGAGCACTCCCACACCTCCTTGCAAGATTTACCACTCCTTCCCTAGCCTGATTGGCTGGCTTTATTTTAACGTGTCATTCACCCTTTGTCCAGTGCTGGTTCCGGTACCTGCCACGAAAGCATAGTGCAAGTTTTTTGCTGTTCAGTTCTCTTATCATCTATAATTACTCCTCAGCTAAGGAGAATCAAGCAGTCCAATGATAAGTATCCCTGCTGCGTCAATAAAGACGCGGCTTCCAAACTCAGATTGAACATTTCGCTATAAAGTGCAATTAGGTCAAGAAACAAGCTTCTAGCTGAGAATTGAGACTCGTACCTTCTCGTTCCTAATCCTTAGTTGATACCCGCGAATAGATTACTGCTTTCATCTTGACCTCACTTTCCTGCGTTATCTTGCGACTGGAGCCGCACCTTCTTTAAAGCGTCGCTGAGACGCTTCTTGCCCTTACCCCCTGTCTTTACCGCTTTTGTTGTTGCCTTAACAAACTCTCGGCAGAGCAGCGCAGTAGCCGAGCTCCACAATCGTGTAATGTGGATGGTCCACCAGCCGCTATGCTGTCCCCAAGGAAAAAGGAAACCGAAAAGAAGAAGTGATGATAGCGCCAAACCACCCATTTCTATCCACAAAACGTAAACCAAAAATAGAACGATGACTATCAAGACGGCAATATCTTGAATCTTATGCCCTTTATCAGCCACTGAGTTACGACCATATTCGCGCCAAACAGATAAAAGAAGGCTGTAATGGTCACAACGTTGGCGCCTCGTCTCTTCACGAATGTGTCATAGTCCTCAGGCCTATGCTCTAACCCAAGCTCAGTGCGAAGGTATTCCCGTGACCTATTAGCAAGATTATTGAAGAAATACCGGGTTTGCGTATCCCAATTGTTTGTACTATCCAGGTGCAGCATTACTGGGTATAATCCGATGATTTGTTCATCAAGATGATGAACCACCCATCGCCAATAGATCATGCAGATGGTGAAAAGCCCCCACCCTATCAGCAAAAGTTCGAAATTTGGAGAAATGGTGCCGACTTGAGCCTGCGAGGCAAAGAAACCTATGATGACAGCTCCTAATGGTATGAACACTTGTCCCCAAGTCATTATGGACCTAGACCATAACTCCCGAAGCCTTTGAACTTGTTTGTATTCACCCATAGATGCCTCCTTATACGGAAAGGGCTCCAGTTGAGACCAAGATGCCATGAATTTCGACCATAGCTCCTGAAGCCTTTGGATTCGCTCTCGTTCATCCATAGACGTCTCCAGCTTGCTAGGCTTAGCTGGCTTCTCTTGATTTGGCATATTATCTACTTTGTTCATTGGCCCCTTTTCATAACTTATTCTTTAGCCCAAATTCAGGGTTGAGCTTCTCTAGCATTTCTGCCCTAGCTCTTCTGCGTTATTGTAGTATTTATTCCTTTCTCAAAGACCTTCTGAACCCGCTTACATCCTGACTCTTTGGGCATTGGCACTTTTCTTAGTTTCTCTAATAGAGTCGATAGCTCACCCAACACCCCTACTGCAATTTCTAACACTATTTTAACACTAAATGCTACTCTCGCACATCACTAAACTGAGCTTTCGGCTGGGTCAGAACATAAGGTGGCTTTGGTGACCGTTTGGGAAACTTGGCGGATAGGAACCTTTTTATCAATGATAAAATGAACGATGGGGTGATTGGGTAACAGTTCGTCATTTCGTGCAATTACTGAACTATAATTCTCGTGTTTTCAACAGATAATAGAGGGGATTAACGCGATTCACCCAATCTTACGTCGTCTTCTGAGGCTTCAGGGTCACCTGAAGGGTGATTATGGACAAAGATGCAGAGGACACAAATGGCAAACCTGCTACCCTTTCATCATTTCAATTAACAAATAATAACATAGAATACACTAGCACCGCTTATCTAAAATCTTTGAGACGCTCTGCAATTAGATTTGCACTATTCAGAAACTCGCCGACCTCTTGCACCTGTGTATAGGGCTTACTCGTATTGATGGCGATGTAATCGACTTCCTCTAGCCAAGCATTCACGTTCACATGCCCAGATGATGTAAGAGCGTTTGCCAGCGATGTATCTAGGTTGAATGCCTCAGCAATTCTATGTTCAAGCTTGGTGCCGCAGTCACTTTGCCACTCAAATACTGATGACCCACCTTGACCGACTCGCCCTTTCTTCTTGACCCTGAATGAGACGCTGATGGGCTCGTCATCCCTTTCTCTACCCTCAAGTAAGTGTTTGGGGCATTCCATGAGGGCTTTGGCTCTGTAGTCAACTCCAGTTGGCATTCCTTTGTTGGGTAGAGTGATAACGTGCAACATATCCAAATCTTGGCTATGTAGCCTGACGCCAGCTTGATGAAGGTATTTCTTTACGTCCCAATTGAAGAAGGGTAGTTGTGCGTATTGCTCATCCCTTAAAGGTTCTGCCTTTATGCCTTGTCAGTCTAGGAACTTAGCTATCTCCTGTGCTAGTCCATCATCAACGTCTTTCATCCCAATCTTGCGAATCCGGCGAGTTTTCTCTCTGCTAATATGCTTTCCATATAGTTTCGCCCCTTTTCTGTCGGCTACTACGCCGACAGAAAATAATGCTGCCATTGCTAGCATAAGGCCACCTAAAACCCAAAATAAAAT
>JAUVWD010000105.1 GCA_030604285.1 Chloroflexota bacterium | reverse complement strand
CGCGGGTTCGAATCCCGTCTTCCGCTCCATTACAAATTGGGTTGGCACAAAAACCTTCGATTTTGATGGGTGTAGTCAAGGCGGCGTAGCCAAGTGGTTAAGGCGGGGGTCTGCAAAACCCTTATTCAGCGGTTCAATTCCGCTCGCCGCCTCTCATTAAGCTAAGACCAGCATACAGGTTAAGCAAAGACTTATCACACATAGAGGGTTTCAAAACCTAGCAATCTAAGGGTGAGAATGCCGAGGTGGCGGAAACGGTAGACGCGGCGGACTTAAAATCCGCTTCCCGTAAGGGAGTGTGGGTTCGAGTCCCGCCCTCGGCACAAAAGCGCCAGTGTGAAACTCTTCTTTGGCCAAGCACGGAATATCGCCAGAGAGGCGAACTGATCCCCCAAGCCCGATTCAATGTCGACCCTAAACTGAAATCCTTTAGCCCTATCAGTGGGATCACATAATTAAGATGAAGGAAAGGAGGTACTCTGAAATTGGAGCTACAAAAAATTAGTCAAGCTTTAGATTCATATATTCGTCCAGGGACTTTCCCGGTGGCTGTCAGAATGCTCAGCTCAGCGGGTGAAATCCCTGAAAAAGCCAGAATGCCAAAGCGAGATCTGGGAATGACGATGTCAGTATGCCAAGGCATAGCCTTAGCTCGGCGTTATGGCTGGTCAATGGCAATGGGCGAGGAAGATATGCTTTGCCCCCTTGGCGCGCTCACACTGGGCTTTCTGCCACCTAAATCCAAATTCCTCGATGGCAGCTTTAATGTCCCTTTCTATGAAAAGAGCCAAAATGTCAGAGCTAGAATAGCTCGAGGCCTGCCCCGGCTCGAGCAGGATAACTATACTCATTTCGTGGCGGCAGCTCTTCATCGAGCCGACTTTGAACCCCAGGTCATAATAGTCTATGGCAACCCGGCTCAGATAGCTCGATTAATACAGGCTGCTGTATATGGAACAGGTGAACCCGTCGTTTCCAGCAGTATTGGTAGCGCTGCCTGCGGTGAAGAGATTACCAGACCGATTCTGACTGACCAGTGCCAGTTCATTGTAGTTGGTGGGAGTGACCGAGTATTTGCCCAAACGCAAGATCACGAGGCTTCTTTTGCAGTACCTATAGGCAAAGTGGATGTGCTGATTGAAGGGCTTGAAGCCACTCACAAGGCTGGAATGAGATATCCCACTCCCTCTTTCCTCACATTTAAGCCGCAATTTCCTCCAAGCTTTAAGGAACTCATGGACTATTTGAGGCAGGGCGGTTAGCATCCAGAACCTTGTGATATTCCCTGAACCAGGCGCGATGTTCTCTCAGGAAACTAACGCGGGCGCAAGTCGTCTGGGAAAGAGGCGGGTACGCTTTGAAACCCAGCTTAAGTATACTGCTTTCTCTTAACCACCGCCCCCACCACCTCCGCGATATCCTTAGCAGTTAGCCCGTATCTTTGAAGCAGATCCTCAGCTTTGCCTGACAGGGCATATCTGTCACCAAGGTTAACAAATCCCATAGGTACTGGTTTTTCTTTACCTACTACCTGAGCAACACGGCTGCCTAAGCCACCATGCGCTAGATGCTCTTCAGCGACAACAACGGCACCGGTCTCCGAAGCTGCTTTGACTATAGCTTCTTCATCCAGCGGCTTGAGAGTATGCATGTTGATTACTCGGCAATCTATCCCTTGCCTTGCCAAGACATCTGATGCCTCCAAAGCCCTAGCTACCATGATGCCCATAGCTATAACGGCAGCATCTCCGCCTTGTCTCATAGTCACCGCCTTGCCCAAGGTAAAGTGATAGCCCTCAGGGTAGACAAACGGTGTTTTAGTACGGCCTAGTCTGATATAGAAAGGCCCGTAGGTGCTTGCGGCTACTTTCACGGCCTCACCAGTCTCTATGCCATCGGCAGGAACAATAACAGTGAAGCCGGGGAGAGCACAGTACAAGGCTAAATCCTCAATGGCTTGATGAGAGGTGCCATCTTCGCCCACACTGATGCCACCATGAGTAGCCACAACCTTGACATTTAACCCCATTTGTGAAAGGCACATCCTCACTTGATCAAAGCAGCGACAGGAGGCGAACACAGCGAAGGTGCTGGCAAAAACAGTTTTGCCTGAAGCAGCTAACCCCGCGGCTATGCCTATCATATTTTGCTCTTCCAAGCCACAATCGAAGAAGCGATCAGGGAATTCCTTGGCAAAGAAGTGCGTCATTGTTGAGGGTGACAAATCCGCATCAAGGACGATAATATTAGGATTGTCCTTTCCCAGCTCTACCAGGGTCTTTCCGTAGCTTTCACGGGTGGATACTTCAACCATGATTTCACCTGATCCTTCGCTTCGCTCAGGACAAGCCCTAATCCTCTCCCTTCCAAGGAAGAGGAGAATGTGAGATTGCCTCGCTTCATCCGTAATGACGGTAAAGGCATTCGCAATGACAACACTATTCTAGTTCCTTTAGCGCTTTTTCCGCTTCCTCTGGCGTAGGCGCCTTACCGTGGAATGCTACGTTGTTCTCCATGAAGCTGACTCCTTTGCCTTTGGTGGTATGGGCAATAATGACAGTTGGCTTGGCTTTTGTGTTTTGACATTCCTGTAAGGCGGCTAGAATCTGGTCGAAGTCATGGCCGTCTATTTCGATAGTATGCCAGCCAAAAGCTTGCCACTTCTGGGCGAAGGGCTCGAGGTTCATAATCTCCCGAGTCCAGCCACTGAGCTGCAGCCGGTTGCAGTCAACGATGGCTACTAGATTATCCACTTTGAAATGGGCAGCCGACAAAGCTGCTTCCCAAGTTTGCCCCTCATCGCACTCACCATCGCTTAGGACAACATATACACGATAATCGCGACGATCAAGCTCGGCAGCCAAGGCAACGCCAACACCAAAGGATAGGCCTTGTCCTAAAGCGCCGGCAGACATTTCCACCCCGGGGGTGAGATTCCTATCGGTATGTCCTTGAAGGCGGCTATCTAACTTTCTCAAGGTGCGCAGTTCTTCCACAGGGAAATAACCACTTTCAGCAAGGGCGGCGTACAAGATTGGGGCCGCATGCCCTTTGCTCAATATCAATCGGTCGCGATCTGGCCAGT
>JAUVWD010000036.1 GCA_030604285.1 Chloroflexota bacterium | reverse complement strand
CAAGCCAGCGCGACAACTCGCAAATTCACAGGGGTACTAAAGTGGGGATTTCCGACGAATTCAAGCCTAAGGAGATCATTGACAACCCTTCAGATAAGGAGCTTCGAGGGTGGGCTCTTGAAGGAGGTGGAGTCATGACCAGCTTTGGCAATCTCGCTGTCTTCACTAAGGTAAAGAGCAGGATCGCCAAATTCACTCAGGTTTATGTAGAACAGGAACTAAACTGGGAGGAGAAACAGATTCTCCGCGAAGTTCAGGATTATGTTAAAAGCAAGAAAATGATCAAGCTAGATCGCGTAATGTGTACCTCTCCCGAATTCAAGACTAACTGCAGGCTGTACGTAAGCGCTGAGTATGCAAGGCTTCCCTTTATGTGGGGTAACACTCTTTTCCCTTCTGAAGGAAAGGAACCTGATTCAGTTACTATCTCCATTCCTGAGTGGGAAGAGAAGAGGGTTCTAATCTTTCCAGAAAGAGGCTTCACCATCGCTTTGAAAAGCGACTACAAAGGCGAGATCAAGAAGAGTATGCTTCGCCAGATGATGTATTGGGCCAAAAAGAGAAATTGCTTAGGGTTACACGCCGCAAGCAAGGTTATTCGAGTCTATCGAAATGGCAAGCTTCGTGATTTTGGATGTCTCCTCTTCGGACTCAGCGGCACAGGTAAGACTACTCTATCGGGACACTCACACTGGTTGAGGTTCCCTGAAGAAGTGGCTATTAGGCAGGACGATGTAACTATACTGGAGCCGGATGGCAAGTGTATAGGGACTGAGGATTCCTTCTACATAAAGACAGATGGTTTAGAGGCTAGAAACCAGCCGCTACTTTATGCCGCTGCTATAAGTCGTCGAGCTATTCTGGAGAATGTGAAGGTAAGGGCTGATGGCGAGGTTGACTTCCTCGATTCTAGCATAACATCTAACGGGCGCGCCATGGTGAAGAGAAGCGACATTGCTTACACTGATGAAGAGATTGATATGGATAAACTGGACTTTGTTTTCTTCATTACTAGGAGGTGTGATGTACAACCTCCCGTTGCTCGGCTTACCCCCGAATGGGGAGCAGCAGCTTTCATGCTGGGAGAATCGGTTGAGACTTCCGCAGGCGATCCCTCTGAAGCCGGCAAATCAGTTAGAGTAGTAGGGACCAACCCCTTCATCATAGGTTCGGCATGCGAAGAACGCAACATGTTTCTCAATTTCCTAAGGAGAAACCCTGATATTCAGTGCTTCATCTTAAACACAGGATGCATAGGAGGATTGGAGAGGGGGCAGAAAATTCAAATCACGGATACTGTGAAGATAATGGAGATGATTGTCAGAGATGAGGTTACCTGGGAGAGAGACAGCTTCTGGGGATATGATGTTCCTGTGAGCATTCCCGGGGTAAATCTGGAGCACTTCAGGCCTGAGAACTTTTATCCAAAAGAGAAGGCAACTGAAGTCTCACAGCAATTGAAGCGAGAGAGAATTGATTGGCTCTTCCAGTTTAGCGATCTAAAGCCCGAAATCATAGATGTTCTAAAGCAGTAAGCCTTGACCAACACTCACTAACCAGGAACATTTGGTGACCTAGCAATTTAATTTGCTTCGCAGGCCAATATGGCTTAGAATAGCTTAAATGCGAGGGAGGATGTTAAAGTGGCTGACTTTGTGGAACTTTATGAGCGCTTAAAGAAAGAAAAGACGCAAATGTTAGAGAGGCTGAAGCAGCTAAAAGGCGGACAGGTTTCGGGTGAAAGGAGAGAGGGCAGTCCCTTCGGCAAAAGAGAGGAAGAGGCAAGCGAAGCCTTCGAACTCGAGAAAAGACTAGGTCTAGAGAAAAGACTAGCAAACACAGTTGCCGAAATAGAGCATGCCCTAGAAAAATATGAGGCTGGCACTTATGGATTATGCGATTCATGTGGGCAGCCAATAGAGCCAGCTCGTCTTGAAGCATTGCCTCAGGCAAGTTTATGCCTAGGCTGCAAAGCACGTCAGGCTAAGAATGCAAAGGGGGCAAGATAGAAAGCGATTAAGATTGTCTCTAATTGTCGCCACTATCGTGGTTGCGCTTGACCAACTGAGCAAACTATGGATTAGGGATAATTTAGTACCAGGAGAATCGCTGCCAGAAATAGGTTTTCTGCGACTAACCTATGTGGTAAATACAGGCTCTGCTTTTGGTCTATTTGCTAATCAGACATTTCTCCTCATCGTTATCACCATAGTCAGCCTAACTAGCATCCTGCTATTTCTGCGTTACCTGAGCTCAGCGAGCGCTTTGACCAATGCATCCCTTGGCTTGATCTTGGGTGGGGCTGTAGGCAACCTAATAGACCGGCTTCACTTCGGCTACGTTATCGACTTTATTGACATTCGCCTGTGGGGCGGCTTACATTGGCCAGCTTTCAACGTTGCTGATGCGGCCATAGTGGTGGGAATCTTCACTCTTGCTTATTCGCTATACCAATCCGGACTCTTTAGGAAGGCATATGAGCATAACCGCGGAATCAAGAATTAGGACGCTTCAGGTCGGATCCACTGCCCCTAATACTCGCCTTGACAAGTATGTAATCCAGGTCCTCCCTCAATTCTCGCGCTCTTACATACAGAAATTGATTGACCAAGGCTATGTCTTGGTTAACGAGCACAAGGCAAAGGCAAGTCAGAGACTAAATGCCAACGACAGCATAACAATTGAGCTGCCTCCCGTAGGCTCACGTCCCGTGGCTGAACCAATCCCCCTGACGATCGCATATGAAGATGAGGATATTCTGGTCATAGACAAACCCGCTGGATTGACAGTTCATCCCGCCCCAGGACATCCCAACCATACCTTGGTCAATGCCATTCTGGCTCATTGTTCAAAGCTGGCGGTAAGCGACGACTCAACACGCCCAGGCATAGTCCACCGACTGGACAAGGACACATCGGGGCTCATGGTGATGGCCAAAAACGACTTCGCCCGGCAATATCTAGTGGATCAATTCAAAAGTCATGCTGTAACTAAAGGCTACCTGGTCCTGGTTAGAGGGAAGCTATTTCCTGGCCAAGGAAGAATTGAAGCACCTATTGGGCGAGACCCTCACAACAGGCAGAAAATGGCAATAGTCGAAGGTGGGAGGGAAGCCATCACCAACTATAGAGTTAGAAAATATTTGGGCGATTGTAGCTTCCTGGAGGTTAGTCCAGAGACTGGGCGCACCCATCAGATCAGAGTCCACCTGTCAGCGATAGGCCATCCTGTTGTTGGCGATGCCGTCTATGGAGCAAAGTCGCCCCATATTAACAGGCAATTTATCCATGCCTATCGTCTTGGTTTCCATCTGCCAACGACGAGAAAATACCAGAGATTTACCTGTCCCTTGCCTCAAGACTTGAAGCAAGCGCTGGAAGTCTTAGCTCAAAAGGCGTAGAAGGCTTGCTCAGGACATAAAGATATGATAGATTCAGGACATAAAAAAGAAAGGAAGGGACTAGTAACTTGAAGTCTTTTGGAGAACTCGATAGAGAGCAAACGCAAAGAGAAAGTAGCTTCCTGTCTCAGTTAATGGGTGAGACTACGATGGAAGGTTTAGTCCAATTCGAAGCTGACCTGACTGAACAGAGAAACCAAGCTCTATTTGGGATAGCCACGGAGATAGAAGACACTGAAGATGCCCTGAACCAAGCTGAACAACTCGTCCAGAGACTCAAGGAACACTTGGAGGAGTTGAAAGGTCTACAGCGAGTCCTGTCGAAGCAAGGCAGTGGCAAACGCTAATATGCCACAGTCAGGTTCTGAGCTAGAAACACCAGTTGTAGTTCGCTTCGCACCCAGCCCCACTGGATACCCACATTTGGGCAACATTAGGACTGCCCTGTTCAACTGGCTCTTCGCTCGCCGCTATGGTGGTAAGTTCATTCTGCGCATTGAAGATACCGATGTTGCCCGCAAAGTAGAGGGGGCGGTGGAGATGATATTGGACAGCTTGAGGTGGCTCGAACTGGACTGGGATGGGAGTCCCTACTTCCAATCCGAGCGGCTGGATATCTACCGCGACGTTGCCAACAAATTGCTTACAGAAGATCATGCTTACCTATGCTACTGTTCCCCAGAGCGGCTTGAGGCAATGCGACAAGAGCAAATAAAGCGCAAGCAGCCGCCAAAATACGATGGCCGCTGCCGAAATCTAACCCAACAGCAGAAAGATCAGCTAAAGGCCGAAGCAATCACCCCCGTAGTTCGCTTTAAAACACCACTTGATGGGGAAACAACTTTCCATGACTTGATCCGTGGCAGGGTGAGCTTCAAAAATAGCACTCTGGATGATTTTGTGTTGCTAAAGTCCGATGGCTACCCCACATATCATTTGGCCAATGTAGTGGATGATCATTTAATGGCCATTTCACACGTCCTTAGGGCTGACGAATGGCTTTCGAGCACTCCTCGTCATACGCTAATTTACCAAGCTCTGAATTGGCAAGCTCCACATTTCGCCCACTTACCAATGATACTGGGGCCTGATCGGTCTAAGCTTTCAAAGAGGCATGGCGCCAGCAACATCATTGAATACCGGGAGCAAGGTTATCTCCCCGAGGCGATGATTAACTTCCTGGCATTGCTTGGCTGGTCGCTCGATGATAGAACTGAGCTATTAACTCGGGAAGAGCTAGTAAAGAACTTCTCTCTAGAAAGGATAAGCAAGACTGCGGCTGTCTTTAATAGGGACAAGTTGGAATGGATGAATGGAGTTTACCTGCGCCAACTGAGCCTGGATGAATTTGTCCGACAAGCCACTCCATTTTTGGATAGGGATTTGCCAGTTTCGGTAAGACGCCCCCTGGATAGCGATTATACGCGCCAGGTTATGTCGCTTATCCAAGAACGTGCCAAGACTTTGGCTGAAGTGCCTCGCCTTGCGGGCTTTTTCTTCCTGGATGAACTGCAATATGAAACTAGCTTGCTTTTGAGTGGGGGACTGAGCTCTAAGGCAGCCATCGAAGCTATTAGGACCCCTTTGAAAAGGCTGGAGTCAGCAGAAGTCTGGGATGCTAAGTCGCTCGAGGATGTCCTTCGCGCATTAGCTACAGAGTTAAGCTTAACCACAGGGAAATTCTTTGGGTTGTTACGAGTGGCCATCACCGGGCGCAGTGCAGCACCACCGCTGTTTCAGACTATGGCAGTTCTGGGCAAGGGGAAATGCTTGGAGCGACTGACGACGGCTTTGGATAGGCTTTCGGCCTTGGCTCAGGCATAAGACGAATAGGATTTACACTGTTCTATGCTAGATTGGCGTGATAGAATAGGCCACAAGCATAATTAGGGGGTGGCATAACTTATGGCTACAGAAAAAAAGAAGGCGATCAACAGGCTGCAGTCAATATATCCTTTGCGGGCCATAGTTGACCAAAGGTACAAGAGAAGCTCCGAGGCTATCAAGGCGGGCAAACCTACTGCCTGGTCCATGGTTAACTGATAGTTACCGAAAGCTATCCTCAATGTTATGGATGTAGAAACCATGTACCCCGAGAATTACGGCCCGGTTTGTGCCGCCACAGGAGCTGCAGAAGCTTACTTGAATCGCGCCGATGCCGAGGGCTTCCCCAGTCACCTGTGTGGCTATGCCCGAAACACTTTAGGCTATACCGTCAGGATGATGAAGGACTTGGAAGGCGAAATACCTCCTGAGGCACCCATGGGAGGGATGCCCAAACCTACATTGCTCTTGAGCTCGGGTATCATGTGTGATGCCAGATATAAGTGGTTCCAAGCGCTGGGGCGCTACATGGATGCACCGGTATGGGTTCTTGAGTTGCCCCATCCCGGGGTGGAGGAAGAGGCCACGGAGGGTGTTCACGAGCATAATATCAAGTTCATGGTCGAGGGGTTAAGGGAGTTCGTTGCCTTTTTGGAACGGCTGCTGGGTAAGAAGATGGATTGGGATAAGTTGTATGAGGCACAGCGAGATATAGAGGAAATCTGCCGGATATGGCATGAGACAAACGAGCTGCGCAAGGCAAGACCCTGTCCTATGCACTCCAGGGACTTTTGGACTGGGATGACCGGTGCACTCTTCCCGTCGGGGAATCTGAAAGAGCTGCTGGAGCTCTATCAGAAGACATATGATGAGGTCAAGTATAGAGTTGATAATAATATGTGTTCTACACTTGAGGAGAAATATCGCATCATCTTTGCTGAGCTTCCACCATGGCATAGTCTGGGGTTCTTCGACAGGTTGGCCGAAAGGGGCTGGAACTTCGTGATGGAGAGCTGGAACTATCACCCACCTATACCTCTGGATATGAGCGGAATCAGCGACCCTTTGGAGCGAATCGCCAGATTTAACTATCAATGGTACGCTGCCCGTCATCCGAGGGCCCTCCAGGAGGGGGAATACTTCGGGTTCGCTTACGCGTACATAGAGTTTGCCAGGGAGTACAGAATTGACGGGGCGTTTCTTCATACCCTGCTTACTTGCCGCACCGCGAGCATGCATTTGAACTATCTCCAGGATATGCTGGCGAAAAGAACAAAGGTACCCTCCTTATTGGTAGAGGGAGACATTGTAGACCTCAGACTTTTTAATCCTGAAGATGTCTTGAGCAAGTCAGAGGCATTTGAGGAGACCATGGAACACTATAGAGAAGTGAGGAAGGACGAAGGATTTGACTGGTAATGGGTCAGCAAAGAAGGGGGTGTTAACAATGGCCAAAGAAATTGCAGGGCTTGCTAGAGCACGGGAAGTCTATCAAGACCGGGCTCCTAGAGCCGGCGAGCTTAAGGCCCAAGGCAAAAAGATAATTGGTTATATTTGCATCTACCCTCCCCTGGAGATGATGACTGCTCTTGACTTAGTCCCCTACAGGATATACGGTGACATGAGAGAGCCGATAACTAAGGCCGATAGCGTCTTCATCACAGTAACTTGCCCTTTTATCCGCAGTTACCTTGATTTAGGGCTCAAAGGAAAGTATGACTTTCTTGACGGACTTGTAGGAGCCCATGTCTGTGATTGTGGAGAGAAGGTGCTCCATGTTTGGCGAAGCCACATAAATACCCCTTATTTTCACTTCATAGACGTGCCACATACGATGCACGAAGCAGCTGAAGGCTTTTTTAGGGGGAAAGTGCAGTACTTCAGGACGACCCTAGAATCGTTTGCGGGAAAGGAGCTATCCCCTGAAAAACTCAGGAAAGCTATCGAGGCTCATAACCAGCAACGCGCTCTAGTGAGGGAGCT
>JAUVWD010000069.1 GCA_030604285.1 Chloroflexota bacterium | reverse complement strand
CAGCGCACACTCCTTTGTCGCGTCTCTCCGGGTGGCACTTGCCATGATCCACCGCTACCTTCAGTTTTGCATCGAGCATCTTTCCATGTATCTAGGGTGCTTTTCCAGTTCCGCCACTGCCATGGTTTGGTTCCGAGAATACTCACTGAGGAAGCCAGCATATCGCTGGACTACATCCTCCTCAAGGACGCTAGACCAGTGCTTGCACCTTAGGCCGGATCATGCTTTCGGGAACCGCGCCAAGACTGGAATCGATAAGCTGACCGCCTTTGAAGAACAGCAGCAAGGGTATGCTCATAACCTGGTATCCTGCGGCCGTCTGATGGTTCTCATCCACATTCATCTTGCAGAACTTGAATTTACCATCATATTCCTTCGACAGCTTCTCAGTTATTGGTGCAATCATATTGCATGGCCCGCACCACGGGGCCCAAAAATCTACCGCTACAGGTAGGTCAGATTTCAGGACCTCATCCTCAAAATTCTGATCTGTGATCTCTAATACCATGGCTCGCCTCCTTTGATATCTCGTTACATTTATGGCAATAACCTTCCAGGTACAACTCGACCCTAGTCACAGAAAAGTCATTTTTTCGTTGCACCTCTGCTACCAATTCGCGAATCAGGGGACTTTCAAACTCGATGACTTGCCCACAGGCTCGGCATACTAGATGCTGATGTTCTGCTCCGCGCCTTATCTCATAGTAACACCGCATCTGACCCAGATGCTTTTCCTCTATCAAGCCCTGTTCCTTAAATAGGCGTAGGTTGCGGTACACTGTAGCAAGGCTGATGTTAGTGTTCCCCTCACTGGCTCGGCGATACAGTTCCTTAGCATCCAGATGCGTTCCAGCCTCTTGGATGACACTGAGGAGAAGCCTTCGCTGTGCTGTAACTGGGCGGACTCCCGTTTGCTCCTCATTGCGATTAATTTTCATTCTCATCTGAGAGCGTAGCAACCTTTTGTTACAATGTCAAGGCGACATTGTGAAACATGAGTTTGGGTGGAAGGAATAGCTATAGGGAGTCGAAAATGCCAGTCAAAAGGGGACGGGTTCATTCTTCTACTAGGCACAGACGCCGAAAGGTTATGCTTCACAGGATCTTGGAGTAAACCACGAGGCGACCAACACCGAAACCCATATGCTCGATCAAACTCCGTAAGTCCTTGTCTCGGTAGTCTATTCCTACGCGCATTGTTTTAATACCTCTAGACCGGTATTTGTCAGCCAGTGCATTGACCAGGCTAATGCCAACACGTTTTCGTTGATACTCGGGGTGAACACCTATCATTTGGATAACGCCGAATTCGGTAGCAGCTTCGCGCAGATGTGCTATCTGGCCCAAGATGAAGCCACGAACCTGACCATCAACTTCGGCTACAAAGCTGAAGTCAAGCAATGCTGCCACATTTCCAGTAATCGAATCGGCATAGCTAGTTGGACTCTCCTGATGGCTTACTCTCCTGTCAATAGACAAGATATATTCAGTAGTCAGATTTGCGTAAGTAATGGCTTTTCCTGCAGCTCTTACTTGCGTGTCCACCGAAAGCACAGCGTCAATGTCTGCAACAACCATGGGTCTAACTTCTATCTTGCCTCCTACACTGCTCATAGTAATCCCCTTCCTGCCGCAAGCGATTTCTTGTGATTGAAGACTATTTGCACTCCACCTTCTAAATTGAGCTTCATTATAATATGTAACCGAAGATAAGAACAACATACTGTGTGAAACTTCGACACCTCTTATCTTCACACAATGGCTTCCCTGATGTTCCTATCCCCTTTTGACTTGTAGCAAAAGCTCCAAATTTGAAGCTACTTCCTTTCTCCTCAAATAGTCCTTAAGCTTCCCCTTGTCCCCTTTCACCTTGATTTCTCGTTTATGATAATCCCTAACGATGATTTTATCCGTCTCATCATCTATATCCTTCATCACCTTATTGTCCCAAACCGCATCCCCACCCCATCCAGAGCCGCCGTCTTCCTTGCCTCGGGCTTCTCGACAATGGAAAGATCAAAGGCAACAAGAGTCTCTTCGCGTTCACTCTCCTAGATTACTCTTCGATTGTGTGCCCCAAAGGACTCCACTGTCGTTAGTATTCCTTCCAAGAGGACGTCTGTCCAGATTTCAGGACATTTCTTTGAAACCGCAGACAATTCAATGCTACACTACTGAAGTTGAGGCAAAGGGATTCAGAGAGCTGTTTCACTTTGCAATTTGTGCCTCGGTTCTCTGGTATCGACCTTCGAAGCTGCGATGAATTCCATCATCTATGGCCCTGTACCTTCATGGCGACTAGGTAGATCGTTGGGTGTAGACCTCCTTTCCACACAGGGAAAAACCTGTAGTTTCAATTGCGTTTATTGCCAACTGGGCAACACTGCTAATCCGGTTAGAAAGCGGAGGGAGTTTGTCCCCATGGCTGAATTAACCAAACAACTGAAGAGCGCAAAAGGCGTAGCTGCGGATTATGTCACCTTCTCTGGGATGGGCGAGTCTACTCTGGCTAGCAATCTGGGGCAAGCTCTAGAGTTAGCCAAGTCAATTCTGCACCTCCCCGTAGCAGTCCTGACTAATTCTTCACTGATGTCCAGAGAAGATGTCTGCGCTGACCTTACCAAAGCCGATGTGGTAGTAGCCAAAATAGACGCTCACACCCACAAGCTGTTCAAGCAAGTTAATAGACCCGCAACGGGCCTTCTCTTTCGCCATGTACTCAAAGGTATTGAGCTTTTCAGAAGTAGGTTCAAAGGCAAGCTATGTCTTCAAGTAATGTTTATTGAGATGAACAAGGATTTTGCCACGGAGATGGCCAAGGTAGCAAAGAGTCTGCTTCCCCATGAAATACAGCCTAACACTCCTCTACGCCTCTGTGCTGTAAAGCCTCTGACTCGATCCCAAATGAGTTCCATAAAAGGTAAGTTTGATAAACTTGGGAATGTAATCACAGTTTGCCAAGCATCTCGGCCTGAAGTGACGCCTCTGAATTTAAATGAGACACTGCGAAGAAGGCCAGAGCTTTGATGGTGTAGCTGATTACTTAAGCGTTAGAGCTATAGCGTGGAAGAAGAGCGGATACTGGAATTGAAGCCCATAGGGATAATCCATTCGCCTTATCCTTCCAGGGGCCAAGCACCACGTCAAGGTGCTGGAAGGGAGGAAATCTGCCAGGTGGAGCTATTCAAAGAGTTCGAGGAAGGTCTAAGAGACATGGAGAGGTTTTCCCACATCATCTTAATATATTGGTTTCACAAATCCAAAGGATATTCTCTGATGGTGACGCCATCCTGGGATACAAAGCCGCACGGGCTCTTCACCAGCAGATCACCAGATAGGCCCTGTCCGCTGGGTTTATCTGTAGTGGAGCTGGTAGCAAGAGAAGGCAATATTCTGAAGGTAAAGGGGCTAGATGCTATAGATGGTACGCCTCTTTTGGATATCAAGCCATATTTCCCCGCTATAGACGAGAAAAGCCACGGTTAAATGAGGCTGGCTCTATCATGATCCCGGTCACCTACTTAGGTGCTCGTGGTCATAAGCATTCCGCCAACTATTGACACAAAAGCATCCTTTGGACTGAGGCTACTGTAATTTTGCCCACAGCAATAGGCCGCCGACAGGAACACAACGAGGAAAGCAGGCCGCTGGAGGGCAGCATTGGTATTATGTCTGTGTGGCTTAAGTGGTATGTTGAATGTGTCGCAAGTAGCCTCGGAGTGATTGGCCTTCCTCACTATTCCCTCCGCTACGCACACTTGCCCACATGGTTATGCCTGGCAGCTACGAATATGCCTATGCCGTAATCTGATGCCGCGGCGGCACAGGCTCTACCAGCAAGTTAACTCAGCTACTCCATCATTGCTATGATGATCTCTGTGGAGCTAAAGATGCCTGGCGTATTCTCGCCAAGTCCCGCCTATGTCTTAAGATTGCAGAGTGACCTGCCCCCTATCGACTGTTAAGTGAGCGACGATCAGGGATAGTCTGGTTGCGTACAGTCGCCTGTAGAAAGAAAAGGCATTACTAAAACAGGCAAGATTCTTTGTATAAGCAAAGCCTATAAGGAATCGAAGCCGCTCATGATATCAGAACTGTATAACTGTTAAGGCAACAACTGAGGGGCAAAAAGGAGTAATGCACCCAGAGCGATTAGTATTGCTCCCCCTACTGGTCTGCAATACTTTACATAGCGGTTTCCCAAGCTTGAAGTCATAGCGAGAGCAGCAGCGCCGAAAATAATCAGATCATCAAGCATGAAAAAGAAAACATAGAGCAAGATGTAGGCATAGTATTGGAAGGTGCTAAGATCGCTCAAAGATAGGACGTGAGCAAAAATCGCCGGAAGCGCCGATGAACAGACGAATTCAATAGAATTCACCACGAAGGCAAGAGCTATGATTCCTGCTATCGTCCCGAAGGTCAAGGGGGAAAAGACAACCCGTTCCATTCTGCTCATAGTCTTCTTTCTTGATTCTGCATCTCCTACTTCACAGGCAATAGCTCCTTTTGTTCTAACGAATTCCCTTATATTCAGTATCCCTGCGCCCAGGGCTACCGACCCTATTATTATTGTCACCGGCCTGAAGTAGCCAAGAAGCAGGAAGGCATTAAGCCACGCTGTCATGAAGAGGAAATATAACACTCCCGAGGCAAAGACAAAGGAGCCAACAAGCAGCCATATTCTCCTTTTATCTCCCAGAGTCATTATTAAGGATATAAGGTAGGCCAGCACCCACATGGCACAAGGATTGAAGCCGTCAACAAGCCCCAGAACTACAGCCAAAGCGGGAAGGGAATAGTCTGAGAGTCTTATTTTCCCTATTATGGGCAATGT